>JAIEFH010000028.1 GCA_029067025.1 Oscillospiraceae bacterium
CGAACAGCCGATAGCGTCCTCCTAGAAGGTAGACCCATCTCCACCAATAATTATTGCGCCGATTTTTGAAAAACACGCCCACACCCAGAACACACAATGTAAGCAAAATCGCCATCAGAAAATAGTACAGTACACCTTTGCTCTCCAGTATGGAAATCCAAAAGTCCGCATATGAATTTCGGTCAATCAATCCCCAGATGCGGTGTAAATGGAACACTCCAAAAAACAGGAAGAACCACGGTTCAAATGCCCCTATCTTCTTCATACAATACCTCATTCAAAACAGACTGAACTGACTGCTGTCCGGCAGATCTCCAAAGGCCCCTGCGTCCTTGAGCTGGGTCAGATGGGTGGAAGACACCTTGGTGCAGGCCAGGGCAAACTCCTCAATGGATAAGAAGTCCTTCCCCTGACGCTTGTCCATAATATCCCAGCCCACCGTCTCGCCCAAACCGGCCACCGATGTGAAGGGCGGGATCAGCGCCCCCTTCTCTTCGTCCACCAAAAAGTTGATGGCGTGGCTGCGTGAAATATCCATCCGGGCAAAGCTGAATCCCCGGAGGTAGAACTCGTAGCACACCTCCAGCGTGGTGAGCATATCCTCCTCCACCGCCGACGGGCGGTCTTTTTTCTCCTTGGCGTTCTTTTTTGCGTTGATCTCCGCCATTTTATGTTTCACCACATCCATCCCCCGGCACATATATTTCTCGTCGAAAGCCTTGGCCCGGATGGAGAAATAGGCGGCATAGAACGCCAGCGGCCGATGTACCTTAAACCATGCAATCCGAAAGGCCATCATCACGTAGGCCACCGCGTGGGCCTTGGGGAACAGGTAGGCGATCTTGGCCAGAGAGTCAATGTACCACTCGGGCACGTTGTGCTCCTTCATGGTCTCCTCCCAGCCGTCCTGGAAGCCGCCTTTCTTCACCTTTCCCTTCCGCACAGCCTCCATGATTTTAAATGCCACCTTGGCATCTACCCCTTTAGATATAAGGTAGATCATGATGTCGTCACGGCACCCCACGCACTCCGAGACACCCGCTGTCCCGCTGATGATCAGGTCACGGGCGTTGCCCAGCCACACATCCGTTCCGTGGGTAAAGCCGGAGATGCGCAGCAGCATATCAAACTGGGTGGGCTGGGTCTCCTCCAGCACGCCCCGGGTGAAGCTGGTGTTAAATTCCGGCACAGCCACCGCCCCGGTGGGGCCCAGAACCGGATCATCGGTATAGCCCAAGTGCTCCGATGTGGTAAACAGGCTCATGGTCTCGGGATCGTCCAGGGGGATTTTCTTGGCATCCTCCCCGGTGAGATCCTCCAGCATCCGAATCATGGACGGGTCATCGTGGCCCAGCATATCCAGCTTGAGCAGGTTGGACTCCATGGAGTGGTATTCAAAATGGGTGGTGATAATGTCGGAATCCTTGTCGTCCGCCGGGTGCTGAGCGGGACAAAAGTCGTAGATTTCCTTATCCTGGGGAATAACCACCATGCCGCCAGGGTGCTGGCCAGTGGTGCGTTTGACCCCCTCGCAGCCCTTGGCCAGCCGCAGCACCTCGGCAAAGGGGGCGTCCAGCCGCCCTACCAGCTCCAGATACTTCTTGGCGTAGCCGATGGCGGTCTTTTCCGCCACGGTGCCAATGGTTCCCGCCCGGAATACGTGCTCCTTGCCAAACAGTTCAAAGGTATATCTATGGGCACTGGACTGGTACTCGCCGGAGAAATTCAGGTCGATGTCGGGCACCTTGTCGCCGCCAAAGCCCAGAAACGTCTCAAAGGGGATGTTAAAGCCGTCCTTCTCATAATTCGCGCCGCAGACCGGGCACTTCATATCCGGCATATCCGCACCGCAGCCATAGGGGTGGGCGGGGTCTTGAGCGTAGTCAAAGTCGGCGTGCTTGCACTTTGGACAGCGGTAGTGGGCTGGCAGGGAGTTCACCTCGGTAATGCCCGACATGAACGCCACCAGCGACGATCCCACCGAGCCCCGGGAGCCCACCA
>JAIEFH010000280.1 GCA_029067025.1 Oscillospiraceae bacterium
GATCAGCTCCCCCCGGTTCTCCATGGCGATGGCGGCGGCGAAGGACTTGCCCCCCGGCGCGGCGCAGCAGTCCAGCACCCTGCTCCCCGGCAGGGGATTCGCCGCCATGACCGCCAAACGGGAGGCCACATCCTGGACGTAGAACTCCCCCCGCCGGAAGGCGTCCAACCGCTCCAGGTCGCCGGTGCCGGTGAGCAGCAGGCAGTTGGGCAGCCAGGGGTGGGGCTGAACCTCCGCCCCCGCGGCGCGCAGTTCCGACCTCAGCTTCCCCGCGTCCGTTTTCAGCGTGTTCACCTGGGCGGTGGTGGGGGGCTGCCGGTTGTCCGCCTCCAAAAGGGCTTCCGCCCCTTCCATCCCCAGCAGATTTGCGAACTCCTCCACCAGCCACCGGGGATGGCTGTGCCGGATGGACAGGGTGTCGACGTCGTCCTTCCCTCGAATTTCCGGCGTCTCTTCCCGCAGGAGAGAGCGGAGTACGCCGTTCACCAGCCCCGCCGCACGAGGGTTGCGGCTGTGCCGTTTCGCCAGCTCCACCGCCTCGTTCACCGCCGCGCTGGGGGGGATCTTGTCCAGAAACAGGATCTGATACGCCGCCACCCGCAGGGAGCACAGCACCTTGATCTCCAGCTTTTCCAGCTTCATGGAGCACAGGCGGGCCAGCCGCCAGTCCAGCAGCAACCTGTTTTGCAGCACCCCGTAGCACAGCCGGGTGGCCAGGGCCGCGTCCCGGCGGTCCAGCCCCTGCGCCCGGATGGCGTGCTTCAGGTGGCCGTCCGACCAGGCCCCCTGCTTTTCACAGGCGGCCAGGGTCAGCACCGCCGTCTCTCTGGCTGAGCCCATAGACGTCACTCCTGTTTTGTCAGCGTTGTCCCCACGGGGACGGGGTGGCCCAGAAGGAAAGCCTGGGCGGCCATGGCCTTTTTGCCGTCGGGCTGGAGCTCCAGAATGTCCAGCACCCCGCCGTCCCCACAGGCCACCCGCAGGCCCTTCTTATCCGCCTGCACAACCGTGCCCGGGGCCTTGTTGGTGGTTTCACCGGGCAGGGCCGTGCGCAGGATCTTGCACCGGACGCCGTCCAGCACCGCTGTGGCGGCTGGCCAGGGGTACAGCCCCCGCGCCTTGTCGTGGAGCTGACGGGCGGTCTTTTCCCAGTCCATGGGCGACTGCTCCCGGGACAGCATGGGGGCGTGGCTGGACAGGGCGTCGTCCTGGGGGACGCGCTTGGCTGTCCCCACTTCCAGCTTCTTCACCGTCTCCGTCAGCAAACCCGCGCCCATTTGCGCCAGCCGCTCAAAGAGCTGGGCGGCGTTCTCATTGATGTCGATAGGGGTTTTGGACTGGGCCAGGATGTCCCCGGTGTCCATCCCCTCCGCCATATACATGATGGTGACGCCCGTCTCGTCCTCCCCGTTCAGAATCGCCCAGTTGATGGGCGCAGCCCCCCGGTAGCGGGGCAGCAGGGACGAGTGGACGTTGATACACCCCAGTCGGGGCAGCTCCAAAATGTCCACAGGCAGGATTTTCCCGTAGGCCGCCACGGCGATGAGGTCGGGCTTCAACTCTTGCAGAATGCCCAGCGCCTCCCCGTCCCGCATCTTGGCGGGCTGGTAGACGCTCAGCCCCATCGCCAGGGCGCACTCCTTCACCGGGGACTGTTGGAGCTTCATCCCCCGGTTCTTTGGCTTGTCCGGCTGGGTGAACACGCCAACAATCTCATGCCCCGCCCCCGCCAGCGCCTTCAGCGACGGCACGGCGAAATCCGGGGTGCCCATGAACACAATTCTCATTCCTGGCTCTCCTCTTCCGCCTCCATGGCGTCGATCTCCTCGGGGGTGAACAACTCATCGGCGTGCTCTACAAAGAGGTGGCCGTCCAGGTGCTCCAGTTCGTGGCAGAAGCACCGGGCCACCAACTCCTCCCCGGTGCTCTCGAAGAAGTTGCCGTTTCGATCCTGAGCCCGGACGGTGACCACGTTGGGCCGTTCCACCCAGCCGTATTTGCCGGGGACGCTGAGGCAGCCTTCCCAGCCCTCCTGCTCCCCGGACTGGCTGACGATCACCGGGTTGACCAGCTCGATCATGTTCTCTTCGGCGTCCTCCACCACCACCACACGGCGCAGAATGCCGATCTGGGGGGCGGCAAGGCCCACGCCGCCGGCGTTGGCCAGCGTCTCCTTCATGTCGTCCAGCAGCCAGTGGAGCTTGCGGTCAAACTTCTCCACCGGGCGGCAGGTCTTGGCCAGGGCCGGATCGCCCTGGGTCAGAATCTTTCTCAGTGCCATTGTCGGTTCCTCCTTAATCCAGCGGGTTCAGGTCGGCGAACAGGGCCACCCCCCGGTTTTGCTTGTCGGCCTGGGCCTGACGGAGCAGGTGCGCCGTCAGCAGCCGCATGGCTTTGGTATTTTGGGTATTTAAAATCAGCCGGTAGCGGTAGCGGTCATTCACCTTGGCCACCGCCGCCGGGGCGGGCCCCAGCAGCCGGTGGGGCGTCCCGGCGTATGGTTTTTGATTCAGCGCGGCGGACAGCGCGTCCCGCAGGCGCAGCAGCGCCCGCAGCACCGCCGTCTCCTCCAGCCCGGAGGCGCACAGCACAAACAGGTCGCACAGGGGCGGAAGCCCCCGCGGCCCCCGTATGCCGATCTCCTGCTCATAAAAGCTGTCGTAGTCCTGGCTGGCGGCGAAGCGGATCACGTCGTTGTCGGGGGTGAAGGTCTGGATCACCGCCCTGCCCTTCTTCTCCCCGCGGCCCGCCCTGCCCACCACTTGGGTGAGCAGGGAAAAGGCCCGCTCCGACGCGTGGATGTCCCCGGTGTACAGCAGTTGATCCGCCGACACCGCCCCCACCAGGGTGACGTTCTCAAAGTCCAGCCCCTTGGCCACCATCTGGGTGCCCAGCAGGACAGGGACGCGCCCTTTTCGGAACTTTTCCAGGATGCTCTCGTGGCTGTGGACGGCGGACACCGTGTCCGCGTCCATGCGCAATATCTGTGTGCCTGGGAACAGGGCGCGCAGCTCCTCCTCCACCTTCTGGGTGCCCGCCCCCATAAAGTTCAGCAGTCCCCCGCAGTCGGGGCACCGATCCGGCAGGGGCTGGGACCAGCCGCAGTAGTGGCACATCAGCCGCCGGTTGGCGGAGTGGTAGGTGAGATGGACGGAGCACCGAGGGCAGGCGGGGGTCTCGCCGCACTCGCCGCAGGTGACCATGCGGCTGGCCCCCCGGCGGTTGAGGAACAAAATAGCCTGTTCCCCCCGGTCGATGGTCTCCTCCAGCATATTCGCCAGGGGGGCGCTGATGGTGCCGCCGTTCCCCCGGCGCAGTTCATCCTTCATGTCCACGATGGTGACCTGGGGAAGCGCCTGCTCATTGTACCGCTCCCTCAGCTCGAACAGGCCGTAGTCCCCCTGCCGGGCGTGGTACATCGTCTCAATGGACGGGGTGGCCGACCCCAGCAGCAGCAGCGCCCCCGCCCTGTGGCAGCGGTACCGGGCCACCTCCCGGGCGTGATACCGAGGGTTCTGCTCGGATTTATAGGACGGCTCCTGCTCCTCGTCCAAAATGATGACGCCCAGATCGGGCAGGGGGGCAAACACAGCGGAGCGGGTGCCCACCACCACCCGGGCCTCCCCACGCCTTACCCGCTTCCACTCGTCGCACCGCTCCCCGGCGGACAGGGACGAGTGTAGGATGGCCACCTCATGGCCGAAGTGGGAGGTAAAAATCCGCATGAGCTGGGGGGTGAGGGCGATCTCCGGCACCATCACCAGGGCGGTTTTGCCCCGTTCCAGCAGGGTGTGGATGAGCTTCAAATAGACCTGGGTCTTGCCGCTGCCTGTGACGCCGTACAGCAGGGCGGTTCCGCCGCCCCGCTCAGTTAGGGCCAGCAGTCCATGATATGCCGCCTGCTGCTCTTTATTGAGAACCACCGAGGCGGCCTCCTCGTACTCGGGCAGCGGGGGGCGGCGGTACACCTCCCGGCGGGACAGGGTCAGCACCCCCATCCGCTCCAGTGTCCGCAGGGTGGTCATGGACGCGCCGGTGAAGTAGCACAGCTCCTTGGCGGAGGTCTCCCCCACCGCGCAGATGGCCTCTCCGGCGGCGTATTGGAGGGGGGCGCGGCGGCGCTTAGGGCCCAGCAGCGCCATAGCGTCGCTGGGATCCATGGTCAGGGCGGCCACCAGCTCCTGCTTGTCGTTCACGCTACGCTGGGCGCTGGCCTCCCGGACGATGATCCCCTTTTCCGCCAAATCCCGCAGGGCCGGGCCGGGGTCGGACACGCCGAAGGCCGTCCGTATCTTCCCCTCTTCCGCCCAGCCGCTGCTGGCAAACAGCAGCTCCACCAGCTTTTGGGCGTTTTGGGACTCCCCCGCCGCCTCGCAGGCCGCCTCCCGGTCCACGCCGGGGGCGACGCGCCAGCAGTCCTTCAGGGAGAACCACAGTCCGGCCGGGAGCATGGAGCGCATGGCATCGTACACGGTGCAGAAATAGTGTTCCCGCATCCACAGAGCCAGTTGGACGGCTTCCCCGTCCAAAAGCGGCTCCTCGTCCAGCAGGGCAAGAACGGCTTTCAGCTTTGCCGTATCCTCCCGCTGTCCCAGGGCCAGCACGATGCCGTCGCAGGCTTTATTTCCCCGCCCAAAGGGCACCGCGCAGCGCATCCCGGGCCGCAGCACCCCCTCCAGCGCGGGAGGAACCAGATAGTCATAGGGCCGGTCGATGGCGTAGGTGGCCGCGGACACGGCGATCTTCGCGATATTGGCCACCCGCCCCACCTCTTTCTATCTAACGTCCAAAGGGCAAGCAGTCCCCCCGCTTGCCCTTTTGGGTCTTTACTCCTCGCCCTCCTCGGGCGCTTCGGCGGCGGCTTCCGCCTCCGCCTGTTCCAGGGTCAGCGTACCGTCGGCCACCTCCTGGATAGCCAGGGACACCGCCTTCTCCTCCAGCGGCTCGCCGGACACCTCTGCCTCGCTGGACAGCTTTCTGGCCCGGCTGGCCACCATGTTCACCAGCATATAGCGGCTGGGCACCTGCACCAGCAGTTCTTTGATGGGGGGATAGAGCAGCATAAATACCATTCCTTTCCGATTTAACAGTCAATCCTGGCCGATAATGCTCTGGGCCAGATGGAGGCGCTTTTCGGCGCGGCTCTGCTCCGCCTGGAGGATGGACTGAATCTCCTGGGCGGCGTTCATCACCGTGTCGTTCACCACCAGATAGTCGTACCGCACACATTCCCGGCACTCCTGACGGGCCTTCTCCAGGCGGCGCTGGATGACCTCTTCCTCATCCGTGTTGCGCCGGTGGAGGCGGCGGGACAGCTCCTCAATGGAGGGGGGAATGAGGAAAATCAGCACCGCCTCGGGGCAGCGCTCCCGCACCTTGGCCGCGCCCTGGACCTCGATGTCCAGCAGCACGTCCACCCCTTGGTCCAACTGTTCCCGGATGACCTTCAGCGACGTGCCGTAATAGTTGCCCACGTACTCGGCGTACTCCAGCAGTTCGTCATCGGCGATCATCCGCTCAAACTCCTCCCGGGAGACGAAGTTGTAGTTCACCCCGTCCGCCTCGCCGATGCGGGGCTGGCGGGTGGTAAAGGACACGGAGAAGTGGATGTCCCGCCGGGAGCTGAGCAGCTCGGCGATGACAGTGCTCTTCCCCACCCCGGAGGGGCCGGACAGCACGATCAGCTCTCCCCGCTTTTCCTTTTGTGACACACTCATGGCGTCTCCTCCTCTGTTTCCGCCCCGTCCCCGAACCGGGCGGATACCTGCTCGGTGGGCAGGGACGACCAGATCACATGGCCGCTGTCCATCACCAGCACCGACTTGGTCTTGCGGCCAAAGCTGGCGTCGATGAGCACGCCCCGCTCCCGGGCCTCCTGGCCCAGCCGCTTCACCGGGGCGGAGTCCGGGCTGACAATGGCCACCACCCGCTGGGCGGACACCATATTGCCAAATCCGATGTTGACCAGCTTCATCCCGTCACTCCAGGTTCTGAACCTGCTCGCGGATCTTTTCAATCTCCGCCTTCATATCCACCACCCGGCGGGTGATCTCAATGTCGCTGCACTTGGAGCCGATGGTGTTGGTCTCCCGGTTGAACTCCTGGATCAAAAAGTCCAGCTTCCGGCCCACCGCGCCGCCGGCGGCCAGCAGCTCCCGCAGCTGGCCCAGGTGGCTGTGCAGCCGCACCGTCTCCTCGTCCACCGCCACTTTGTCGGCGAAGATGGCCGCCTCGGTGAGCAGCCGCCCCTCGTCGATCTGGGTGTTCTGGAGCACCTCCCGCATCTTGGCCTCCAGCCGGGCGCGGTAATCGGACACGGTCTGGGGGGAGCGCTCTTCCACCTCGCCCAGCAGGCGCTCGATGGCATCCGCCCGGCCCAGAATGTCATCCATCAGGCGCTGGCCCTCCCGGGAGCGCATGGAGTTGAAGTCCTCGATGGCCAGCCCCAGCACGGTGAGCAGCCGCTTCTTCATCTCGTCCAGATCCTCTTCCCGCTTTTCCACCGTCAGCACGTCGGGAATCCGGGCCAGCTCGGCGGCGGCAAACTTTTTCTTGACGCTGCCCCCTCCCAGCTCCCGGAGGCGCTTGAACGCCCCCAAGTAGCTCTTGGCCAGCGCCTCGTTCACCGTGACGGTGACCTCATCCCCGCAGTCGCGGGTGATGGTGACGAACACATCCACCTTGCCCCGGCCCACGCCGCTCTGCACCTTGGATTTCATGGCGTCCTCCGCGAAGATGTACGCCCTGGGCATCTTCACCGTGCAGTCCAGGTACCGGTTGTTCACCGAACGCAGCTCCACCACGATCTGAACGCCCTCAAAGGTCTTCTCTCCCCGGCCATAGCCGGTCATGCTTTTCACCATGTTCCCTCTCCGCCTTTCTAATGAACTGCCCGCTGAACCCGGGCGATATACACTGCAATCAGCCTGCCAAATCCGTAATCATACGCCAAAAACACCGCGTTCGCCGCCAGGTACAGCACCCACACCGAGCTTCCCAATGCCTCGGGCAGGGAGCCCAGCATAGCCGACGCCATCGTCAGATACAGCGCCGTGAAGGCGGCGTTGAAAAAGGCCAGCTTCAGCAGATACTCCACCGGCTTTTTCCGCAGCCCCTCCGCCAGGGACTTCACCATGGGGTACAGCCCAAACAGCGCGGCGAACAGCAGGGCGCAGAATTTATCCGGCGCCAGCACCAGGGCCAGGACAGCCGCCCCCGCCCAGCACAAAAAGCCCGCCTTCAGCCCCACCGAGATCACCGCCGCTGCGGGCAGCAGCCCCGCCAGCCCCACAATGCCCCACTGGCCCGTGGGGGGGCCAGACAGGCCAGATATACCAAAATCACCGCCAACGCGCCCAGGATGGCCGGGTATGCCACCTGGATGGCC
>JAIEFH010000281.1 GCA_029067025.1 Oscillospiraceae bacterium
GCCCCCCGCCCCCAAGCCCGAGCCCATTGGCAAGCGCTACGTGTGCATGGGCTGCGGCTACGAGTACGTCCCCGAGCTGGGCGACCCGGACGGCGACGCGGCCCCCGGCACCCTGTTCGAGAAGCTGCCCGAGGGCTGGGCCTGCCCCGAGTGCGCCGAAACCCGGGATAAGTTCATCGAAGCATAACTTTCACAAGGAGGATCACTGATTATGTACTGTGTCCGCACCGTCACCGACAACCTGTACTGGGTGGGCGCCAACGACCACCGCACCCACCTGTTTGAGAACATCCACCCCATCTCCCGGGGCGTGAGCTACAACTCCTACCTGCTGATGGACGAGAGCACCGTCCTGTTCGACACCGTGGACTGGTCCGTCTGCCGCCAGTTGATGGAAAACCTGGACTATCTGCTGGGCGACCGGCCCCTGGACTATCTGGTCATCAACCATATGGAGCCCGACCACGGCGCGTCCATTGAGGAGATTTTGATCCGCTGGCCCAACGTGAAGATCATCTCCACTGCCAAGGCATTCATGCTCATGCGGCAGTTCGGCTTCACCGTGGACAACCAGGAGCTGATCGAGGTCAAGGAGGGCGACACCTACTCCTTCGGCGAGCACACCGTCACCTTCATCGCCGCCCCCATGGTCCACTGGCCCGAGGCCATGGTCACCTTCGACCTGACCAACGGCGTGCTGTTCTCCGCCGACGCCTTCGGCTCCTTCATCGCCCTGGACGGCAAGCTGTTTGCCGACGAAGTCAACTTTGACCGGGACTGGATCGACGAGGCCCGCCGCTACCTCACCAACATCGTGGGCAAGTACGGCCCCCAGGTGCAGGCGCTGCTGAAAAAGGCCGCGGGCATTCTGGACAAGATCAAGTTCATCTGCCCCCTCCACGGCCCTGTGTGGCGGGAGAACCTGCTGTACTTTGTGGACAAATACGACAAGTGGAGCAAGTACCAGCCCGAGGAGCAGGGCGTCATGATCGCCTACGCCTCCATGTACGGCAACACCGAGTCCGCCGCCCAGGCCCTGGCCGCCAAGCTGGTGGAAAAGGGCTGTACCAACGTGTGGGTGTACGATGTGTCCAACACCCACGTCTCCCAGCTGGTCAGCGAGGCCTTCCGCCTCAGCCACCTGGTGTTCGCCTCCGTCACCTACAACCTGGGCATTTACCCCGTGATGCACGACTTCCTCATGCACCTCAAGGCCCTCAACTTCCAGAACCGCACCTGCGCCATCATCGAGAACGGCTCCTGGGCCGTCAAGTCCGGCGATTTGATGCAGAAGTTCCTGGAGGACGAGATGAAGAACATGACCGTGCTGGGCGACCGGCTCAGTCTGGCCTCCGCCCTCCACCCGGACAAGGCGTCCGAGCTGGACGCCCTGGCCGACTCCATCATCGAGTCCATGGCGAAAGAGTAAGCTCAATACAAGAAGCGCGGCCGCCTGGCCGCGCTTCTTTCATGGCCTCTTAAATTCCCCGGAACAGCTCAGCTCTCCATATGGCGGCCCAGAAAACCGGCCACCGTCTGAGCCAGCTTCAGCTCTACGTCGCCCAGGGCGGGGGCATCCCCTCCATCGCTGACAAAGGCCACACAGCCCAACACATCCCCCTCGGACAGGATGGGCACAGCGATGAGCACCCGGTACTTGTCGCTGCCGTCGCACAGAGACAGGGCCTGTTCGGCCTGGACGCTGCGGCGCTCCTCCATCAGCTGCTCCACCTG
>JAIEFH010000282.1 GCA_029067025.1 Oscillospiraceae bacterium
TGAAGAGCCGCATCGTGCCCACCCTGACGCCGGGCTCTATCGTGACGGACCCCCGGTCCTGCGTGCAGTACCTGGTCACCGAGTACGGCATGGTGAACCTGAAGGGCAAATCCACCTGGGAACGGGCGGAGGGCATCATCGCCATCGCCCACCCGGACTTTCGGGAGGAGCTCATCGCCAACGCGGAAAAGATGGGCATCTGGCGCAAGAGCAACAAACGGTAATACATACCTAGAAAGAGCGGGCCTGCTATGGGCCCGCTCTTTTTTTGCCTCCGTCGGACGTGTCCTCATGAACGCAGGGCCAGGGCCAGCGCCCCGTAGCCTGCCCTGGCCCGTAGTGAGGAGGACATGGCCGATGGAGGCAATGGGGCAACCGTCTTTTTGAAACCATTTTCCTACTTTCCGTGTTATGATAGGTGAAAAGCGTTTTTCAAATTCCCGCGAAACGAGGTGATGCCCCTGTGACAGAAAAAGAACTGGTCAAGTCCCTGCGCCGGGGCGACCTCTCCGCCCTGGAGGAACTGCTGGATCGCTACACGCCCTATGTGTCCTCGGTGATCTCCCGCATCCTGCGGGGCCGGCAGGCGGACGTGGAAGAGCTGACGGCGGATGTATTTTTGGCCGCCTGGGACAACCGGGACAAGCTCCGCCCCGGGCAGGTCAAGGGCTACCTGGGGGCCATCGCCCGGAACCGGGCCTTCAACCTCCTGCGGGCGGATCATGAGAGCCTGCCCCTGGAGGAGGACGTGCTGCTCCTGGAGACGGACGGCCCCGACAAGGAACTGGACCGCCGGGAGACGGCCCGGATCATCAACGCGGCGCTGTCCCGGCTGGACAAACCCCAGCGGGAGCTGTTCGTCCGGCACTACTACTACGGCCAGACGGTGCAGGAGGCGGCGCTGGCCATGGGGCTGAACCTGTCCACCGCCAAGACCTGGCTGCGCCGGGGGCGGGAGACGCTGAAAACTGATCTGCGAAAGGAAGGGTATGGATATGAAACGGCTGGAGATTTCCAGGCTCATGGATGAATACACGGACACGGAATTTTTCCCCGAGGGCGGCAGCGCCGCCGACACTCAGGTGGTAAAAGAGCGGGTGCTGGCCCAGGTGACCCCGGCGAAGAAGCGGCGGGTGCCAACCATAAAGGTGGCCCTGCTGGCAGCGGCGCTGGCGGTGGGGTGCGCGCTGTGCGTCGCGGCGGGTCTGCCCCAGGATACATTTCAGCTTTTCACCGGCGGCACATTTTGGGCCGATGTTCAGATGAGCGGCCCGAATCGTCACGTATATGCCGATTTGTCCAATGCCTTTCCAGAGGATCCCCTTGTTCTGGAGGACGGCCGTCTCTGGTTGGTACTCAATGGGGAGCGCACCGACATCACCGACCTCATTGATGAAGAGACGCCATATATCGTTGAGTACCTCGACCCGGAAACCAACCTCGCGAGTTCCCTGATCCTCGGCGGTGTTCCGGAGGATTTCGGCTGGATTCTCTGGCAGGAGCTTCCCAATGGCGGCGGATACAGCGGTTATGGGCATAACCACGACACCATCTATGTTTTGATGGACAGTGGGGAGATTCGCCTATGGAGCGAAGAGCTTGGCTACGAAGAGAATGATGAATGGAAGTATTACGACTGGTTCCATAAGCCCTGGTATGATAATGGTTACGAACAGATGACTGTTTTCAGCTGGCGGAGATGACTTCCCTTTTCCACTGACCTGTGATAAAATGGACTCCCCGGATGGGGAGTCCATTTATGTTTCACGTGAAACTCGTCGGAGCAAGCTCCATATCCCTCGCTTCCGCCTATGGCGAAAGCTCACTCATTCCGCTGCTCCTCCTCTCCCCACAAAGCCTGGGGGACGGCTTCGTGGGGGCTCCTTGGGAGCCCTCCCCTGAACGGAGGGGCAGTCATCCAGCGCTCCGTAGCCTATGGCCGCCTCGAAGAGAGGGGGAGGGCTCCCAAGGGGCCAGAACAGCACAAGTGTCAAGAGGAAGTGTTTTCATGGTTCATGAGGATTATATGCAGGAAGCCCTAACCCTGGCCCGCGCCTGTCTGCCCGACGGCGACGTTCCTGTGGGCTGTGTCGTGGTGTCCCCGGACGGGGCCATCATCGGTCGGGGACGCAACCGCCGGGAGGCGGCGGGCCGCGCCACCGCCCACGCCGAGGTGGAGGCCATCGACCAGGCCTGCGCCGCCCTGGGCAGTTGGCGGCTGACGGACTGCACCCTGTACGTCACCCTGGAACCCTGCCCCATGTGCGCCGGGGCCATCATCAATGCCCGGATAGGGACGGTGCGCTACGGGGCCCGCGAGGACAAGTCCGGCTGCTGCGGCTCGGTGCTGAATCTGTTTGAGGAGCGCTTCAACCACCGCCCCCGGGTGTACGGCGGGCTGCTGGAGGCGGAGTGCCGGGGGCTGCTGGAGGAATTTTTCCAAAACCTGCGGAAGATTTAACACAACTGTAACACTTTAACGTAAACTTTCGCAACATCTCTCTTGTATCTTAATACTTGCAAGAGACATCCTTTCTTTTTCATTCTATCCTCCATCCTCTTAAAGAACCGGGGCGCAAGCCCCGGTTCGCTTTTTTGTATATCGTAACCCCCGCCGCACTGCGGCGGGAATTACGTCAAGCACCGGCGCATACAGCCCCGGTTCGCTTTTTATTCGCAGAATTCAATGCGCCCCGCCCCCATGGACCTGATCTGGGCCAGGGACTCCACCCGCACACCCTTGGCGCGGACGCGCGCCCCTCCCGGCTGGAACGCCTTCTCCACCGCGATGCCGGCCCCCACCACGTGAGCTCCGGCCTGCTCCGCCAGCTCCAGCAGCCCCTCCAGCGCCGCGCCGTTGGCCAGGAAATCATCGACTAGCAGCAGCCGGTCGCTGGGCAGCAGGAACCGCTTGGACACGATCACATCGCTCACCCCGCCGTGGGTGAAGGAGGGCACCTGTACGTGGTACACGTCCCCGGTGATGTTTTTGGTGCGGCTCTTTTTGGCGAACACCACCGGAACGCCGAATTCCAGTGCCGTCACACAGGCGATACCGATGCCCGACGCCTCGATGGTGAGGATCTTATTGACCCCTTCCCCGGCGAACAGCCGCGCCCACTCCTGTCCCATGGCGCGGAACAGCTCCACATCCATTTGATGGTTCAAAAAGCTGTCCACCTTCAGCACGTCCCCGTCCTCCACGATACCGTCCCGGCGGATGCGTTCCTCTAACTCTTTCACGACCCCTTCCTCCTTTCTTGCCGCCCCCTATTTTACCAAAACCGGCGCCTCTTTTCCACCATTTTCCCCCAAATGCCTATTGTCCTTTCCCATGTTTTTTGATACAATCATGCTCGGTCAAATTCCCCTTTCATTTTGAGCGAAAAGAGGTCTTTTTGCGATGCGCGTTAAGGAAACTGTGCGCGACTATCTCCTGCTCACCCTGGGCACCTTTCTGGTGGCCGCGGGCGTCTACTTCTTCAAGTTCCCCAACAGCTTTAACACCGGCGGCGTCACCGGCCTGGCCGTTATCCTCAACGCCGTGATCCCCGCCGTCAGCCCATCCACCTTCGCCTCCGTCATCAACCTGGCCTTCCTGGTGCTGGGTTTCCTGGCCTTGGACAAGAGCTTCGGCATCCGCACGGTGTACTGCTCGGTGCTGTTCTCCGTCATGCTGACCGGCTTTGAGTGGCTGATCCCCCTGGCCGCCCCCCTCACCAACCAGAAGATGCTGGAGCTGTTCTTTGCGGTCATTCTCCCCTCCCTGGGCTCCGCCATCCTGTTCAATATGCAGAGCTCCACCGGCGGCACCGACATCCTGGCCATGATCCTCAAGCGGTTTTCCAGCATGGACATCGGCAACGCCCTGCTGTGCGTCGACGTACTCATCGCCGCCTCCACCCTGTATTTCGTCAGCATTGAGGCAGGGCTGTACTCTGTCCTGGGCCTGGTGCTCAAATCGGTGGTGGTGGACTCGGTGATCGAGTCGCTGAACCGGCGCAAGAGCTTCATCGCCGTCACCTCCTGCCCCGACGAGGTGTGCGATTTCATCACCCACACCCTCCACCGCTCCGCCACCTACTGGCAGGCAGAGGGCGCTTACACCCACGAGCCCAAGTGGGTGATCCTTACCGCCCTGTCCCGCTCCCAGGCGGTAGCCTTGCGGCTGTACCTGAAGTCCGCCGATCCCCACGCTTTCATCCTGGTGACCAACTCCAGCGAGATCTTTGGCAAGGGGTTTATGAGAACCTGAGCGCGAGGATAGCCACACCCAATGTTTCACGTGAAACGCGTCGTCGCAGGCTCCATATCCTCTCGCTTCCGCCCTTGGCGAAAGCTCGCTCATTCCGCCGCTCCTCCTTTCCCCACGCGACGCCCGTGGGCCCGCCTATAGGCGGGCTTAGCCGACAGGCCGCCGTTGGCGGCCAAAGCGCTAAGCGGGCCTTCGGCCCGCACACGGCTAAAAGCGCCGCCTTGCGGCGCTTCACGGCCTTAACGGCTGGGCTCGCGCGGGGGCCCTTTTCGATGGAATTCGCCTCCCGCCTTGTGGTATGCTTGTCCATATCACAGGCAGGGAGGCGTTTTTATGTCCCTCTTCTCCAAAACAGACCGGCGGCAGGTGCTGGAGCTGCCCATCGGCAGCATCCACCCCAATCCACGCCAGCCCCGGCAGGAGTTTAGCCCGGACGAACTGGCGGAGCTGGCCCTGTCCATTTCCCAAGTAGGGGTGCTCCAGCCGCTCTCCGTCCGCCGCACTGACCAAGGCTGGGAGCTGATCGCCGGGGAGCGGCGGCTGCGGGCGGCGGAGCTGGCCGGACTGCCCCGCGTCCCCTGCCTTCCCACGGAGGCGGACGACGACGCCTCCGCCCTGCTGGCCCTGGTGGAGAACCTCCAGCGGCAGGATCTCACCGTCTGGGAGGAGGCCGCCGCCCTGCGCCAGCTCATCGACCGGCACCATCTCTCCCAGGAGGAGGCCGCCCGGCGGGTGGGCAAAAGCCAGTCCGCCGTGGCCAACAAGCTGCGGCTGCTGAAGCTGCCCGAGGACGTGATCGACGGCCTGCGCTCCAACCACCTCACCGAGCGCCACGCTCGGGCCCTGCTGCGGCTGGACAGCGAGTCCCTCCAGCGCTCGGCCCTGGAACACATTGTAAAGGATCACCTCAATGTGGCCCAGACCGAGGCATACATCGACCGCCTGTGCCGCCGGGAGGTGGCCCCCCGTCGGGCCGCGCCGGTTTACCGCTTCCGGGACGTGCGGCTGTTCCTCAACACGGTGAAGAAAAGTTTGGCGGTGATGCAGTCCGCCGGGGTGGACGCCCGGTGCGGCCGGGAGGAGACGGACAGCGAAATCACGCTGACCATCCATATCCCCAAGTAGCACCCCAAACGGGGCCCCCATAGAGCCGTCCCTCAGGCTTTATGGGAAAGGGTGGGGCAGCCTGCGCCGACGTGTTTCACGTGAAACAATTTGGCCGCAAGCTCCAACTGCTTCCCTCTTTTCTCCAAAAGGCAGGCTGCATGGCCTGCCTTTTTTGTCTCTTTCTTTGGGACGATATTTTTGTGAAACAGTTGAAATCCCACCCGGAACAAGATATAATGAATTTTACCGCCGCGAAATGCGTCCTGTGCTTCCGGCGGCACCTACACCCGTTCACGAGAGAGAAAGGGGCGCTTCCCTATGGGCAAAACCATCGCCATCGTCAACCAAAAGGGCGGCGTGGGCAAGACCACGTCCTGCGTCAATTTGGCCGCTGCGCTCACCGCTCAGGGGGCCAAAGTGCTGGTGTGCGATTTTGATCCGCAGGGCAACGCCACCTCCGGCCTTGGCCTGGACAAGACCCGCTCCCCCAGCGTGTACGACGTAATCCTGGGGGGCGCGCCCATGAGCCGCGCTATCGTGCCCACCAAATGGGCCGATGTAGCGCCCGCCAACAAGGCCCTGTCCGGCGCCACCGTGGAGCTGATCGGCCTGGACCGCCGGGAGTTCCGCCTGCGGGACGCGCTGGAGGAGGTCAAGGGGAGCTACAACTTCATTTTCATCGACTGCCCCCCCTCCCTGGAGCTGCTGACCCTGGACGGCCTGTGCGCGGCGGACACCCTGCTGGTTCCCGTCCAGTGCGAGTACTACGCCCTGGAGGGTTTAAGCGACCTGCTATACACCGTCCGGCTAGCCAAGCAGCGGCTGAATCCCACCCTGGATTTGGAGGGCGTGCTGCTCACCATGTACGATGGGCGGACCAACTTGTCCCTCCAGGTGGCGGAAGAGGTCAAGCGCCACTTCCCCGGCAAGGTGTACGCCTCGGTGATCCCCCGGAACGTGCGCCTGTCCGAAGCCCCCAGCCACGGCGTGCCTGTATCCGTCTACGATCCCCTGTCCCGGGGGGCGGAGTCCTATGAGACGCTGGCCCGGGAATTCCTTGCGAAGAATCCGATTGCCGTAAAATAGAAAGGAGAAAGAGTCCTATGGCTAAGGCCAAAGGCTTGGGCAAGGGGCTGGATGCCCTGATGGGGGACGCCACCCTCCAGAGCCAGGAGGCAGGCTCCGTCCTGCTGCCCATATCCCAGGTGGAACCCGGGCTGAACCAGCCCAGAAAGCGGTTCGATGACGAGTCGCTGGCCGACCTGGCCGCGTCCATTGAGGAGCACGGCATCATCCAGCCCCTGACCGTGCGGCGGCTGGGCACCGGCTATTACCAGATCATCGCCGGAGAGCGCCGCTGGCGGGCCGCCAAACTGGCGGGTCGGAAGGACGTCCCGGTGGTCATCATCGAGGCGGATGACCGCAAGGTGATGGAGATCGGCCTCATTGAAAACCTCCAGCGGGAGGACTTGAACCCCATCGAGGAGGCGGAGGGCTACCTCTCCCTGCTCACCGACTTTGGGCTGACCCAGGAGGAGCTGGCAAAGCGGATGGGCAAATCCCGCCCCGCCATCGCCAACGCCCTGCGGCTCACCGCCCTCCCCCCCGCCGTGCGTGAGCTGATGATCGACGGCAAGCTGACCGCCGGGCATGGCCGGGCGGTGCTCATGGTGGAGGGCGAGCAGGCCCAGACCGCCTTTGCCCAGAGGATCGTGGATGAGGGATGGAGTGTCCGCCAGGCGGAGGCCCTGTCCAAAAAC
>JAIEFH010000283.1 GCA_029067025.1 Oscillospiraceae bacterium
GTGTCCTCGATCTTCTGTGCGGGCGTCCCCGCAGGGAAAAACTTGGCGATGCGGCTCTTGGGCATTTTGAATTGCTCCACCTGGTTGGGCTTTTCCTCCTGCATGATGGAGAGGATCACGTCTGCGTTCAGCTTGCCCTTTTTCAGAGAAGTCACGCATTTTGATGGCTTGGGCGTGAGAGGGGGTGCAGTCCTCGACGGACATGGTTTCCAGCAAATCCTTTTGCTCGTTCTCGGTCAGGTAATCAGGCGGGAAAGTTTCTGTTGGACATGATTCGCCACCCCAATACCCAGGTGCAGACCTATGTGACCACATCAAATCTAATGGTTCGGGAATCAACTGTGCGGTAAAATGGCGGCATAGAAAAACATGGCAAGCAGGGCATGATGGTACCATCATGCGAAAAATGAACGTCCTGCCGCTGGGCAGGACGTTCATTTTGCTTGTTGGGGAAGCCTCCCAAATTGTGAGGTGGGAGACGATGGAATTAGTTGGGCAGCGGCTGAGACTTTTGCGGAAGAAGGCACATCTGACACAGGCAAAAATGGCACAGCTGATCGCTGACATATACGCCCTTGCGGGTGTTCACGGTGATGGAAAGCGGATTATCTGTTGGCATCACACCATCACAGTTCCCTCCAGACGGCATAGCCAAAGGGCCCCAACTGTCCCGGTTCCCAGCCCTGTGCCAGTACCGGCGGCGCGGCGGGGGCGGCATCTGCCAGGGAAACCGTTTGGGCCCCCGCGTTCAGCGCCACGGTAACCGCTCTGCCGCCTAGCCTGCGCTCATAAACGTACAGCCGGCCGTCGGCACCAAGCGTTTTCCAGGAACCCAGCGTCAGAACATCGTCTTGCCGCCGCAGGGCAATGAGCCGCTGAAGGAATTCCCGCAGATCATAGAGAGGGCTGTCCCAGAGCATTGGTCCGCGATATTCCACTTCGCTTGCGCCGCTCACGCCTAACTCATCCCCATAAAATACACAGGGCGTACCCGGGGCGGTAAACAGGAACACCTCCGCCAGCCGCAGGCGGCGGATGTCCCCGCCGCACAGGGACAGGAAACGGCTGACGTCATGGCTGTCCAGCAGATTGAGTTGGCCCTGCACAATCCCGGTGGGATAGCGGTGCAGCATCTGGGCGATCCGGGCGCTGAACTGGGCGGCATCAATGCTTCCGGCGGCGAAGAAATCCCGGCAGTGCTTTCGGAAGTCGTAGTTCATGGCCGAATCGAACATATCGCCCCGCAGCCAGCTTTCGGCGTTCTCCCAAATCTCCCCGATCATTACGCTGTCTGGGTTGATAGCCTTGGCCGTACGCCTAAAAGCCCGCCAGAACTCCCGATCCACCTCGTTGGCCACGTCCAGCCGCCAGCCGTCTACATGGAATTCCCTGATCCAGTGGGCGCAGACCTTCATGAAGTAATCCCGCACCTCTGGGTTGGAGGTGTTGAGTTTGGGCATTTTGGGCTCGTAGGCAAAACTGGCGTAGCTGGGGGCCGTGCCTTTGGCTGGGCGTACCACAGGGAAGGCCAGGTCATAAAACCAGTCCTTGTATTGAGAGCGCTCCCCATTGCGCACCACATCGTCGAACGCGAAAAAGTACCAGCTGCAGTGGTTAAATACCCCGTCGATTACTACGCGAAGCCCCAAACTGTGCGCCTGTTTCACCAACTCCCGGAAATCCTCGTCAGTCCCCAAATCGGGGGAGATGTGGAAATAATCCAGCAGGTCATATTTGTGGTACTCTCCGGCAGTAAAAATGGGGTTGAGATAGACGCAGTTGAAGCCCAGGCCCGCGATATAGTCCAGATTTTCGGTGATTCCCCGGATGGCGCCGCCCAGCCGGGACTTCAGGGTGAGCCCGTTTTCCCAGGCGGTTTCGGAGGGCGTGCCTCGTAGGCTTCTTCTTCCCGACGCGAAGCTGTCCGGGAAAATGTTGTACACCACCGCCCGCTTCAGCCACTGGGACACCGTGCTGATCTCCTCCCGGCGGAGGAAGGGGTACTGATAGAACTCGCTGCGCTCCGACGGGAGCCGGGCGGAGAAAATGTCGGCGTATAAGTAGAGGGCTTCGTCCGCGCTTGTCAGCTCGAAATAGTAGCATACACGGGTATAGGGGCTGTCAAAGGTGATCTCATAGTAGTCAAAGTCCAGTTCATGGGCGGTGCGTTCCATTTCCAAAGGAGTGAAGCGGATGGGGTCGTCCGGCTGAACCCGGTCGCCGTACCAGAGGACACAGCGCTCCAGCTCTCCGGCCGCGCAGCGCAGGCGGATGGTAAGGGACCGCTCACTGTTGGCAAAGGCATATTGGGACAGCGGGATGTGGGTCACCGCCTGTCGTGTAATCATAGGCATTTCCTTTCCATAAAGAGGGTCATTCCTTTACGCCGCCGGCGGTGAGACCGGACACCATGTACTTCTGAATCTTGAAAAAGATCAGCAGCAGCGGCAGCGAGGCCAGCATGGACGCGGCGGTGAATACCGACCAGTTCCGGCTGTAATCGTTGGACTGGAGCTGGTACAGCCCACCCGCCAGGGAATAGGACTGGCTGTCCAGCAGGAAGGTGGTGGCGAACAGGTACTCGTTCCACACGGTGATGAGCACCATGACGCAGGTGACGATGATGGCGGGCCGGGCCAGGGGCAGGACGATGCGCACGATCATCTGAAGGTCGCCGGCGCCGTCGATTTTGGACGCCTCCTCAATCTCCTTTGGGATGGTGTCAAAATAGCCCTTCATGTTCCAGATGGCGAATACGCACATGGAGCCGGCGTAAATCACTACCAGCCCGCCGTGGGTGTTGAGGGTGTTGGTCAGCCGCAGCACCCGGAACAGGGCGAACATGGACAGCACCTGGGGGAAGGCGTTGAGCACCAGCAGCAAGCGCAGCATCCCCCGCCGCCCCGCAAAGCGCCACCGGGAGGCGGCATAGGCCATGGGCACCGCGCACAGCATCGCCAGGGCAATGGTGCCGGCACTGAGGATCAGCGAGTTTTTCAGCCAGCGCAGAAAGGGCTTGTCAAACAGAATGGCCCGGTAGTTTTCCAGCGTGGGGTCTTTTGGCAGGAAGGACAGGCTGCCGGACAGCGCCGTCCCCTGGCCGCTGAAGGAGATGGACAGGGCGTACAGCACCGGCACCAGGGTTACCAGGCACAGGAGGATGAAGGCAGCGTTCAGCAGGGCCAGTCTGGCCGCGTTTTTCCGTTTGTTCCTCATGTTCAATCCTCCCGGAGGCTGCGGTTGGTCAGGATGGAAAACAGGATGATGACCACGAACAGCAGCATACTCACCGCGCTGGAAAGCCCGTAGTTGTTGGACGCGAAGGCGTTTTGGTGGGCGTAGGTGATGACCGTGTTCAGCGTGGCCCCGGTCATATAGCCCCGCTGCTGGGTGAGCAGATAGATGATGTCGAACTGCTTGAAGGTAATGAAGGTGGTCATCACCGCCGCCGGGGCGATGATAGGCCGGACGGCGGGAACGGTGATGGACCAGGTGCGCACCCAGAAGCCGGTCCCGTCCAGGGTGGCGCTCTCATAGAGGCTGGTGTCCACGCTCTGGAGCGCCCCGTCGATGGTGGAAATCATGAAGGGCAGGGCCATCCACAGGTTCAGCGCCATGCAGGAGATAAAGGCGATGGCGTTGCTGGCCAGAAAATCCACCTTGTCAAAGCCCAGTACCGACAGGAACTTGTTGAGGATGCCGAACTCGGTGTTGAACATCCCCACCCGCCACAGCAGGATGGAGATATAGGCGGGCACCGCCCAGGGCACCATGAGCAGGGTCTTGTACACCCGGCTCAGCTTCAGGCCGGGCGCGTTCAGCCCCAGGGCGATGAAGAACCCCGCCCCGATCTGGATGACCATGTTGAACACCGTCCAGACCAGCGTAGTGGCCAGGGCGGACAAAAAGCCGGAGTCGAATTTGAACAGTGCCCGGACATAGTTGTCAAGGCCGATGACCTGATAATCCGCCCAGTGGTACAGATTCATGTTGGTCAACGAGATCCAGCCCGTATAGACGATGGGGAAGGCGATGACAATGAGGATCAGCAGCAGGGCGGGGACGCAGTAGAGCCAGGGCTTCCATCTCAATTTTTGTTTCATCTGTTTCACCTGTTCAGCGAAGGGGGACGGCGGAAACCGCCGCCCCCCGGGTTGCTTCGTATTTGCGCCGCGTTACGCGTATTCACGCTTCGCCTGTTCGCGACGCGCGGCTTCCTTCCGACTCGGACTGGTCTTGGCCCGCTGGCGCGGGCCTGCGCTCGTCCTCGCTCCAGTCCATCCGCGCTGCTCACGACGGCTCCGCGCTATTCTACTGCATATCGGCGACGGCCTGTTCCGCCGCGGCCTGGGCGTCCGCCGCAGCCTGGGCGGGGTCGGCGCCGTTCTTGTTGATGGCGGTGAGCATGGCCTCCGCCGGACCCCACATGGCGTTCATCTCGGGGATATTGGGCATGGGCCGGGCGGTGGAGGCGGTCTTTTGGATGACGGCAATCATCTCATTGGACGCCACCTGAGGGTCGTCATAGGACTTGTTGTTGGCGGGGGCGCAGCCGGACTTGTTGGCCAGATCCACGCCCACCTCCGGGGAGGCCATGGCGGTGAGCACCTTGGCGACGGCGTCCTTCTTGTCCGCCAGCGCCGTTTTCAGTACGCCCACGCCCTGGATGCCGGAGAAGGGGGCCAGCCCATTGCCGTTGGGCAGCTTGATGTCGGACAGGGAAGCCACGCCGTAGTCAATGCCGGCGGCCTCGATGCCGGACACCAGCCAGGGCCCGCCGATGATGGCGGCGGCCTTGCCCTCGTTGAACAGGGTGGTGACGGTGTTGTAGTCGCCGTCCGCCTGGAGCGCGCCGAACTTCCGGTTGTACTCCGCGGCCTCAATGGTCTTGGGGTCGTTCAGGCCGGGCTTGCCATCCTCGTCGATGATGTAGCCGCCGAAGCCGTAGATGAAGGGGGAGACGTTGTAAGCGCCGGTGTGCTGGTTGACCACGGCGTAGGTGCCCGCGGCGGCGTCCGTGTGGGCCACCATGTAGTCGTACAGCTCCTCGGTGGTGCCGGGAATATCCCCTTCCCACAGGGCCTTGTTGTAGAGGAGCACCAGCGTCTCAAAGTACACCGGGAGCAGGTACTGCGTGCCGCCGATCTGCCCAGCCTCCACGGTCATGGACAGGTGGTCGGCCAAAACGGAGGTGTCGATCACATCGGAGAGAGGGGCCAGGATGTCCATGGCCACGAAGGTGCCCAGCACGTCGTGGGCGTAGAAGTACAGGTCGGGGGCATTGGCGGCGTCGCTGCCGTACAGCTTCAACTGGTTGGGCATATCGGTCTTTTTCTCAAAGACCACGGTGATCTGGTCGTCCGCCAGTTGGGCGTTGACCTGGTCGGCGATGGTCTGCATGATACCCTCGTCCCCGTCGTGCCAGACGGTGACCGTGACGGGGTCCTTTGGCGTGTCGGGGGAATCGGCACCCTGCGAGGGGCCGGTGACGGGATCGGACGCCTGGGACTGGGGCTGGGAGCATCCGGCCAACGCGCCGAGACACAGCGCCAGGGCCAGCAGCAGAGCGATGCCTTTCTTCATGAGGATTCTCCTTCCTTTATAAAACGTTTTCGTGTTTTTCTGTGGTGTGGTATGAGATGGCCATTTCTCATGAATTAAACAATATGCTTGCTTTTTCCCGCAAGTTCTTGTAAAATCTAAGGGAAGTATAGCACCCGTTGATTTGTGGTGTCAACGGATTTCCCTTCGTCCAACTCCACAAATTCAGAAAGCGTTTTACTAAAAATCGGAGCGGAGGATCGCCATGGCAGCTACCATCAAAGACATTGCCCGGGAGGCGGGCGTGTCCATCGCCACCGTCAGCAAGGTCATCAACGATCGGATCCATGTGGCCCCAGCCACTCGGGAGCGGGTGCTCCGGGTGATGGACAAGCTCAACTACGCGCCAAACGCGTCCGCGGCCAACCTGGCCAGGCGCTCCAGCAAGAATGTGCTGTATGCCGACCGGTTCTATAAGGGCCTGCCCTATGAGAATCCCCATATGTTTGACATCATCTGCGGCGTCAGCCACGAGCTGAGCCGGAAGGGCTACCGGCTGTCCCTGCTCAATCTGGATTCCTGCGGGAAAAAGCCGGAGGCGGCGCTGGAGGAGGCCATCCTCAGCCGGGTGGCGGACGGCATCATCGTCAATTCGGCGTTTGCCACCGCCCGGATGGAGCGGCTGCTGCTGAGGCATGACTTCCCGCAGATCTGCATCGGGGAGCCCCGGTTCGATACCATCCTGTCCTGGATCGACACCAATCATACCCTGTCCTCAAACCTCGCCGTGGAGCATCTGGTGTCCACCGGCTGCCGTACCCTGGCCTTTATGGGCGGGCGGGAGGAGGATCACATCTTCATGGACCGCCTGCGGGGCTTCCGCTCCGCCATGGAGCGGCGGGGGCTGGAACTCCGGGAGGAGTACATCACCTACAATCCGCCTGATGTGGAGGCGATTTTCCGCTCCGCCGCCGCCCTGCTGGAGCTGCCCCAGCCGCCGGACGGCATCATCTGCACCAACAGCCTGATGGCGGTGGGTACCATGCGGGCCATCCAGGCCAGGGGGCTGGACATCCCCGGGCAGGTGTCGCTGATCGCCTTTGACGACCATCCCTACTCGCCCATGGTATCCCCCCAGCCCACCATCATCGACATCGACCTGTTCAGCTTGGGCGTCCATGCCGGAAACCTGCTGCTGAAAAAAATCCGGGACCCGGCCATGCTGGTGCAGACCTATACCGCGCTGCCCCGCCTGCTGCTGAGGGGGACCACCCGCCCATAGGCTGCGGCATTGGCGGTTTCTGAACATAAAAAAGGCAGCTGATTTTCTGTTAAGAGAAATCGCCGCCTTAGATAAAAATATTTAGCTACTGATTGAAGTTTGATTCGCTCTGTCCTACACCAACAGCCATAATATCAGCATACTGACGTAGCTTACCTTCGCCTTCTTTCTCGAAGCATAAAAAGGAATGGCATAAACAAACGCATTTAGTGCGGATACAATACCGTCCTCAAATCCATGCGCTAAATGCGGCAGGCCCCATAAGAAAAATAGTGCCAACGCCCCCCAGGGTATTCTCTCCTTTTTGGTCAGATATTCCCCCGCCCGCTGAGCGCATATCAAGAGTTCCAGCATTAGCAGCACTTCCAGCGGATAATAGAGGATATTTCTAACCGTATATAATGGATAGCCTGAGAAAAACTCCCGAATAAGTAAAGGCTTCATTCCAGCATAGAAATAATTTCTCACCGCGATAGAGATTCCGCCCGTAACCACAAAAAAGAAGATGAACCAATCCCTGTCTATTAAATGACCATTTGTATAGTACAGTTCTTCCATATCCTGCCGTTTCAGTCTGGCCAGAATGCAGAATGCCCCAATTCCCCAGATCACGGGACTTATCCCAAATGCCAATATTTGATTTGGTATAAACAGGGGAATAAAATCACATTCTATCACACCCCATGTGAGCGCCGTCATGATTAACGCCTGTATGCCTTTTTTGGAATCCTCTTTTTTCATATGGCTGCCCCCTTTGCGATTTATCAGCTATGTATTCTACCATAATGAGACACCATATTTTCTTAAAAACAGATTAACTTTCCTTTATCTTTACTTTAGTTTGCCCCATCTTTGCGTATAATTGTTGACAGTACCTATCAAACCTTGCATACCCTCAACGATGCGGTTTTTTATCGGCTGGAAATATTTTTTATATTATAACTCCTAGAAAATCATAGGCATAGTGCACCGCAATTGATATTGTAATATCCTTACATTTGTAAGCAATAAGGCAGAATACAAAATGAGCCATAAATGTTTCGATCAAGTTAGGCAATGCTTCTACTAAATAATGCAAAGACACATTATTGTGAACAACCATCTGAAACGGAATGTGCATAAACGAGAATAACAATGCTCCGATTATAAATATCACATACTTATTAAGCTTAAAACCAAATAAATAATTTTGTATCAGTCCTCTAAACAGGATTTCTTCTATGGCGGCAATATAGAAAAGATAATAAAGCATTTGCTTTAACAATTTATCAAAAGCGAGGTCACTGAATATCCAAATAACGATAAAAGTGATTACTATTATAATTAGAGATATGATGAGGTTCATCCGTAATTTTTCTTTTCCGAAACCTAGGTTATAAATATTTCTATCCTTAATCAAAGCAATCAAAACACCCACTGCAAACAATGAGCAGTATATGATGTTCATGCCGGATGTAAACCCTTTTCGATACAATACTCCAGCTAGAAGCAAACCCAGAAAATATGCGCAATAGTAAACGATAGCGATGATACCATATGATTTCTGCTTAGATTGATACATTTTTTCCTCCACAAAGTTCTGATTGCCGATTTGCTCAGCGACCCCATCTTACCACAGGCGTACGCAAAATTCTATTAAATCCTGTTTAAGATTTTTTGCCCCGTTCGTGGAGAGCCCCGTGGGCACCAAAGTACCCACGGGGCTCCTGTCCGTCATTCTACATCCTGGAGGGCATCGTAGCCCTCTTCGCCGGTGCGAACCTTCACCACGTTCTCCACGTCATAGACAAAGATCTTGCCGTCGCCGATGTGGCCGGTGTACAGCACCTGTTTGGCGGTTTCGATGACGCTGCGGACCGGCACCTTGCTCACCACCACGTCCACCTGGATCTTGGGCAGCAGGTTGGTCTCCACAGCCACGCCGCGGTAGTACTCCGGCTTGCCGCCCTGGACGCCGCAGCCCAGCACATGGGACACGGTCATGCCGGTGATGCCCAGTTCCATGAGGGCGTTCTTCAGCGCGTCGAACCGGGCCTCCCGGCAGACGATCTCCACCTTGGTGAACTTAGTGCCGCTGGTCTCCGTTTCAGACTTGAAGGCGGGCACCCTCTGGACCACCACGGCCTCGGCGGGAGGCACCGCGTCCTTGGCGGGCACCACTACGGGGGCGGGGCCCGTATAGCCGCCGAACCGCTCCACCGCGGGGGCGAAGTCCGGGTAAGCGCTGGGCAGGCCGTGCTCGGTGCTGTCCAGACCGGCCAGTTCTTCCTCCTCGGTGACCCGCAGGCCGTGGAGCTTGCCGATAAGGAAGAAGGTGACGATCATGGCCAGGATGGCGTACCCCGCCACAGCGGCCACGCCCAGCAGTTGGAGGCCAAGCTGGCTCGCGCTGCCGGTATACAGCAGGCCGGACAGTCCGGCGGGGGCGTCGGGCGTGGCCAGCAGGCCCACCGCCACGGTGCCCCACAGGCCATTGGCGCAGTGGACGCCCACCGCGCCCACCGGGTCGTCGATGTGCAGCTTCAGATCCAGCAGCTCCACCACGACCACTACCAAGATACCGGACACCGCGCCCACCACAGTGGCCCCCAGGGCGTCCATGGCGTCACACCCGGCAGTGATGCCCACCAGCCCCGCCAGGGAGGCGTTCAGGCACATGGATACGTCGGGCTTGCCGTTGCGGATCCAGGTGAACAACATGGTGACCACGGTGGCCACCGAGGGGGCGATGGTGGTGGTCAGAAAGATGGAGGCCAGCTCGGAGGCGCTGGTGGCCGCCGCGCCGTTGAAGCCGTACCAGCCCAGCCACAGGATGAACACGCCCAGCGCGCCCAGGGTGATGGAGTGGCCGGGGATGGCGTTGACTTTGGTCACTTTGCCGTCCTTATCCGTCACATACTTGCCCAGCCGGGGGCCCAGGAAAATGGCGCCCACGAGCGCCGCGATGCCGCCCACCATGTGGATGGCGCAGGATCCGGCGTAATCATGGAAGCCTATCTGGCTCAGCCAGCCGCCGCCCCAGATCCAGTGAGCCTCAATGGGGTACACCAGCAGGGAGATGACGCCGGAATAGATGCAGTAGGCGGAAAACTTGGTGCGCTCCGCCATGGCGCCGGACACGATGGTGGCGGTGGTGGCGCAGAACACCAGGTTGAACACGAAGGTGGACGCCCCGGTGAAGGAACCGTCGGCGGGACTTGCAATAAAGTCCTTGAAGCCGGTCCACAGATCCATGTTGGGCAGGCCGATGAGACCGAACAGCGTGTCCTCCCCCATCATCAGCGTGTAGCCCAGCAGGGAAAAGACCACGGTGCCGATACAGAAGTCCATCAGGTTCTTCATGATGATGTTGCCCGCGTTCTTTGCCCGGGTGAAGCCGGTCTCTACCATGGCGAAACCGGCCTGCATCCAAAACACCAATGCCGCGCCGATCAAAAACCAAAATTCTACGGTCATGTACACTCTCTCCTATTCCAGATAAAGATAGAAAGGCAGCGGCGCCCCGGGAGGTGCACCTCCGAAGCGCCGTTGCCTTTCACGGGGTTCATCATACGCCATTTTTTGCAAGCTGTCAATGCCAAAATTGCAAAAAACGGTTTCCAAGCCGGGGCAAGGTTTGGTAAAAATCACCTTTCAGCTTTTTTATGAAGGAAGCACTGCGTTTCATATAGAATCACAGTTGCGCCGGGACAAAAAAGCGTATATAATAACATCCACAGACGACGGAGCCTGCAACGGGCTCCGTCCGCCCTTTCAAGAGGAGTGCCGGCACAGAGAGCCGTTTATGAAAATAAGCGGAGAGGCTATTTCATGTTTTTTCTGAGGAGGAATCGTTATGTGCGGTATTATTGGATTTGTTGGCGGCGAGGAGGCCGCGCCCATTCTGCTGGACGGCCTGAGCCGGCTGGAATACCGGGGGTACGACTCGGCGGGAATGGCCGTCTTTGACGGGGAAAAGCTGGAGGTGGCCAAGGCCAAGGGAAGGCTCCGGGTGCTGTTCGACATGACCCAGGGGGGGGCCGCCATCCACGGCGCCCTGGGCATCGGTCACACGCGGTGGGCCACCCATGGCGCGCCGTCAGACGTGAATTCCCACCCCCAGGTGAGCCGCAGCGGGCGCATCGCCGTGGTGCACAACGGCATCATCGAGAACTATGCCCAGCTCAAGCAATTCCTGGTGGATCAGGGCGTGCCGTTTGCCTCGGAGACGGACACCGAGGTGGTGGCCCAACTCATCGAGTATTTTTATGAGGGCGACATCCTCAAGGCCGTGGGCCGGGTGCTCCACCGCATCGAGGGGGCCTATGCCTTGGGCATTATCTGTGCCGACGAGCCTGAAAAGCTCATCGCTGTCCGCAAGGATAGCCCGCTGATCCTGGGGCTGGGGGAGGGATTCAACTTCCTGGCCTCCGACGTCACCGCCATCATCAAGCACACACGCGAGGTCATCTATATGGAGGACGGGGAGCTGGCGGTGCTCACCCGGGATGGAGTTGCCTGCTACAACCATCTGCTCCAGCCGGTGGAGAAGGAGATCTCCCACGTGGACTGGGAGATCGACGCGGCGGAGAAGGGCGGCTATGAGCACTTCATGTTCAAAGAGATCATGGAGCAGCCCGAGGCCCTGCGCCGGGCCATCTTCCCCCGGCTCAAAGACGGGGAGGTGGTGCTGCCCGATTTCTCCCTGGATGACGGGTTTATCCAGAACATAGACCGGCTGTATGTGGTGGCTTGCGGCTCGTCCTATCACGTGGGCATGGTGGGCAAGTACAATCTGGAGCGGCTGCTGCGCCGTCCGGTGGAGGTGACGCTGGCCTCCGAATTCCGATACATGGAGCCCATCGTCACCGAGCGCACCCTGGTGGTGGTGATCAGCCAGTCCGGCGAGACCCTGGACACCATGGCCGCCCTGCGGGAGGCCCGGCGGCTGGGGGGCAAGATCCTGTCCATCGTCAACGTGGTGGGCTCCTCCATCGCCCGGGAATCCGACGAGACGCTGTACACCTGGGCGGGGCCGGAAATTTCCGTGGCCACCACGAAGGCATATTCCACTCAGCTGGCGGTTCTGGACTTGCTGGGGCTGTACCTGGCCAAGCGGCTGGGCACGATAGGGGAGGAGCGGTACCGCGCGGTGGTGCGGGAGCTGCTGCTGCTGCCCTCCAAGCTGGAACAGGTGCTGGAGAAACGGGAGGACATCCAGTACTACGCCTCTCAGTATTTCAACCACGAGTCGATTTTCTTCATTGGCCGCAATGTGGATTACGCGCTGGGGCTGGAAGGGTCGCTGAAATTGAAGGAGATTTCTTATATCCACTCCGAAGCTTACGCCTCCGGTGAGCTGAAGCACGGCACGATTTCCCTCATTGAGGACGGCACTTTGGTGGTGGCGGTGGCCACCTACAGCAGGCTCTTTGAAAAGGCCATGAGCAACGTGGTGGAGGTGAAGAGCCGGGGGGCGGATGTGCTGGCCCTCACGACCCAGGATCATATAGACAAGATGGGCACGGTAGCCAATGGCCTGTTCGCCATTCCGGACACCGACGAGCTGCTGCTGCCCTCCCTGGGGGTGGCCCCGCTGCAGCTGCTGGCCTATTACATTGCCCTCATGCGGGGGTGTGACATCGACAAGCCCCGGAACCTGGCCAAATCGGTGACGGTGGAATGAGCAGGGGAGTGTTTGGCCCCTCCGTGTGGACAGCTTAGATCCACACGTTCATGCTCCGTGGCTGTGCCCACCTTCCCCATCGCCGCGGCTTTCCAGCCGCTGGGCCCAGTCGGCGGACAGCTTATCCAGCAACCGTTCCAGCGTGCCCTGTTCCTCGGGCGTGAGGGCGGAGAACAGCTCCGCCCGGCGGCGGAGTATGTGTTCCTCATCCCGCTGGGCCACCCAACTCCGGCCCTGCTCCGTGATGGACAGGGATACCTTTCGGCGATCCTCTTCGCTGCGCACCCGGGTAATGAGGCCCTTGTCCTCCAGTTTGGCGGCGATCTCGCTCATGGAACCCGCCTGAATGCCCAGCAGATCCTGGAGCTCCTTCTGGGGCATTTCCCCTCGCTGGCACAGGGTGCGCAGGATCCGGCCCTGTCCCCGGCGCTTTCCCAGACAGTGGGAGAGCAGCCGCCCGCACCGCTCAAACTTCCCCGCCAGGTCGCCCCGGTCCATGTGGGCCTCATAGCAGCAGCGGCTGAAGCCCTTCTCACCGCGCTGGGGGCCGGTCTGCGCCTGATCGTTTTTTATTGCCTCATTCATATTGAGAAAACTCCTCTAACATTTTCGTTGGGCACCTTGCGCTTACCTTACAGCATAGCCGGTAAACTGTCAAGAGAAATGTTTCGGCGCCTTAACAAATGAGCTTGGATGAGCTTCTCTGCGCTTCGTCAGGCACCACAGGAATGTCAATCAGATTGAAAAGCAGAAGTGATAGTTCAAATAGTTCCACTCAATGGGATGGACGTGGACACGGTATACAAGTCCCGCGATTATTCCTCCCGCTTCAACAATTTTTGATAGGTCAGATCCATGCCGATCGCGCCGAGCGGGGCGGTGATCAAAATGGATAGGACGGCGACAGACAGCACGATGTTGCCGCAGGGCAGTCCCAGCGCGAGGGGGATGGAGCCGATCGCGGCCTGTACGGTCGCTTTTGGCAGGTAGGCGATCACGCAGTACAGGCGTTCCTTCCGGTTCAGCGCCGTGCCGATCATGCAAAGCCACACCCCGGCGCAGCGGAACAAAAGCCCAACGGCGATCATCAATACCGCGCCCGCCCCGGCTTCCAAGGTGTAACGGATGTCCACCGCAGCCCCGACCAGCACAAACAGGATGACTTCAGCGGCAAGCCACAGCTTTCCGTACTTTTCCTGTAAGCGGCCTGTCACGCTGGGCGCGCTCCGCATCGCCAGCACCAGCGACATACTCATGATGGCCAGCAGCCCGGAAACCGGGATGATGCCCTCCAGCCAGTCCTCAACGGCCAGCAGGAGGAAAGAAACGCCCAGCACGATGATGACCTTGGCGCTGTTTCGGATCAGATGTTGGCGGGAGTAGTTTAGCTCAAAGAACCAGGCCAGCACGAATCCGACGGCGGCGCCAAGCAGGATGCCCAGCACGATGGAGACGGGGATTTTTGCAAAGTCTGCGAGCTGTGCCCCGTTCCCCTGGGCCATGCTGATGAACGTGCCAAATAAAACGATCACGAACACATCGTCCAGTGACGCACCGGCGAGGATCATTTGTGGGATGCCTTTCTCTGTGCCATACCGCTCGTCGAGCAGTTGAACCATCCGGGGAACCACGACCGCTGGGGAAACGGCTCCCAGCACCGCGCCCATGATGGCGGCGTCAATGCGGCCGATTCCTAAGACCAGCGGCGCGAAAAGGACGAAAGCGGAGATTTCCAGCAACGCTGGCAGAAAGGACATCAGCAAAGCAGGACGGCCCACTTTTTTCAAATCCCCGATATTGAGGGACAGGCCGGCTTTTATGAGGATGATGACCAGCGCCATTTGCCGCAGATCCGCCGAAATGGCAAGGATCGATCCATCGAACAGGTTAAGCACGTAGGGACCCAGCAGGATGCCGGTGATCAGCATACCGATGATGCGCGGCAGGCCGATCCTCTGAAAAATTGAAGCAAGTGCCAGACCGACGAGAAAGATAAGAGCCAGTGAAGTCAACATGAAAATTCCTCCTAACACGCAGAAAAGCTGATGCCTCCTGCGATTTGAAATCACAGAAGTCATCAGCTTAAATAAGCGGTTTAGGTTTCCCAAGGGAGAACTTCATTCCCTGTGGCTTATTATAGTCGGTTGAAGTCTGGTTTGCAATAGTTTTTTCAAAAAGTTTGAGTCAAAGGCTTGAGAAGCGCCATACACTACCTGCGATAATTGCTCCTGATAAACGGCGGCTCTATTTTTGGGTCAAGCAGGAGCCCATATTTCTGCGGCCGCCGGAACGCGTTGCCGTGTACCTCATGCTCCCGATAGCGCCGAAGCTGCTCCAAATCAAGCTCCGCGAGGTAGATGCCCTCCGTGCCGTCCGTCTGCAAAATGCACATATCCCGGGAACAGGGCAACTCTGGAAGATACGCCACGCCGTCAAACGCACTGGAGCCGCCATTGCAGTCGGGCACCGAATCCGGGTAGTTGCAGGTGGCGATGGACAGCATATTTTCGTAGGCTCTGGCCCGCAGCTGGGAGAGACGGTTGATTTCCATGGGGCAGGCGTTGGGCACCAAGATAAGCTCCGCTCCCTTGAGCATCAGGATCCGTGCGCTCTCGGGGAATTCCCGGTCGTAGCAGATCATGGCCCCGACCTTTACCTCGCCGCAGTGGGTGTCCAGCGTGGTGACATAGAAGTTCTCGCCTGGGGTCAGATTGCGTTCCACGTCAAAGTCGCAGGTGTGAACCTTGGCATAGGTGATCTTCCGCTGGCCGAACCGGTCAAACAGGATCATCGAATTGCGGGGGCCGCCCTCGTACTGCTCCAGAAATGTGACGCCAATGGCCATATCAAGCTCCTTGGCAAGCTGTCCGAAAGCGTTGACAAAATCGCTGTCGGCGGGGATCGCCTCTGCCACCCACTGATCGACAGGGCGGTTGTAGATGTTGTAGCCGTTGCTCCACATCTCGGGGAACAGCGCAATATCAGCGCCCAGATCCTTAGCCTTTCGGCAGGATGCGATCCCTTTTTCAAGATTTCCTTCCAGCGTGCCGCACGGTGCGATCTGGAGCAGGGCGATTTTCAAAGTTTCCATAATGCTCATCCTTTCACTTGGGAGGTTATTGGAGAATATCCGGCCATTCAAGGAAATCCTCCATCGAAAGCTGCGGTGTATAATTATATTCTGAATATTTCATCCACACGGTAGTCGCCATCAATCAGCAGATAGTCCGCACCATACAGCTGGCACATTTTTAACGCCTCTGTGTTGTCACGAATCAGTGTTTCCATGGTGCAGTCAGAATCGTCCAAGCGCTGTTCCACCACATTAGCGTATCGCTTGATGTCGGCGAAATGGCTCCAAATGTACGCTTCGCTCATGACCAGGCAACGGTATTGGATGTGACGGAGATAGTCAGTCTCAAAGCTCTTGGCCCAGTCATAGGGGATATAGCAGCCCTCGACGATGAGGTTCTGCTCATTCTCAATGGCGGTTTTTATCATTTCCCGGACAATGGGCCAGAGATATTCCGTCAAGTCCTTCTCATCGCTCAGAGGTGTGAGCGATGTATGTCCACTGCGGATCAGTCCCATTTTCAGATGGTCGATAGAGAGATAGGGGTATCCGTGCTGCTCCAGCAGCTTCTGCGCCAAAGCGGTTTTTCCCGTGTGGGACGCGCCGGCAATCAAAATGATCATAGCCATTCACCAACCTTGATCGTTTTCCGCATTGTACCACAGACCGCCAGCCCGAGGCAAGGTCTGCTGCTGGCCGCAACGAAAAGCGGCTTAACGTCTGCCCACCCGGCAGGGTACGGCTCTATTCGGTAGTGGGTCAGATAGAGGGTCAACGCCATCCTGGCGGCGAGCAACGCTCGCCGCCAATTATTTTTTTGCCCACAAACCGAGAAACAATGTTTTTCCGCGCTGGCATTGATCCCTGCATTGCAGCCAAGCTGCTGGCCGCGCCCCTTTCCGGTATATTCGTGAGTTACAGCAGCGAACTTCTGGATATGACCACCCAAGGCTTGCGCATTTTTGCCCTGCCCTTGTTTTCGGCAAAAAAGGCACTCCGCTCCAAAGGGGCGGAGTGCCTCGGTTTTGCGGTTGTTACAGTACGTGGACGTCCTCGCTGGTAAAGGCCACCCAGGCGTCGTCGCCCACCTGGTAGACCTTCCGATTTTTGGGGTTGAAATCGGTGATCTTCACCAGGGTGTCTCCCACCATCACATGGTAGTTCTGGTAGGACCCCATGAAGCAGGACAGGATTACCTTGCAGGGCAGCTGCCCCTTGTCCCCCAGCACGGCGGACTCGGGCCGCAGCACCAGGGTGCACGCCCCGCCGACGTGATGGCCGGAGGCTGCCACCGCCACCTTGTGGCCGCCGATGTCCGCGGTGTCCGCGCTCACCAGCGTGCCCCGGAGGAAGTTGGCCTCCCCGATGAAGTCGGCTACGAACTCATTGCTGGGGTGGTAATACACTTCCTGCGGCGTGCCGATCTGAGCAACAACGCCCTTCTCCATAATGATGATCTGGTCGGACAGCGCCATGGCCTCGCTCTGGTCGTGGGTGACGTAGACGGCGGTGATCCCCGCCTCCTGCTGGATGCGGCGGATCTCGGTGCGCATGGAGACGCGCAGCTTGGCGTCCAGGTTGGACAGGGGCTCGTCGAACAGCAGAACCCCCGGCTCCAGCACCAGCGCCCGGGCCAACGCCACCCGCTGCTGCTGCCCGCCGGAGAGCTGGTTGGTCATGCGGCCCTCCATCCCCTCCAGGCCCACCAACTTCAGAATGTCCATCACCTTTTTCTTGATGGTCTCCTTGTCCATCTTGCGCAGCTTGAGGCCGTAGGCCACGTTGTCAAAGATGTTGTAATGGGGCAACAGGGCATAGCTCTGGAACACCATGGCGGTGTCCCGTTTGTTGGGGGTGAGGGCGTTGATGGGCTCGCCCCCCAGGTAGATCTCCCCCTCATCGGGGCTTTCAAACCCGGCGATCATGCGCAGGGTGGTGGTTTTGCCGCAGCCGGAGGGGCCCAGCAGGGTCACAAAGGAGCCGGGGGCGATCTCCAGCGACGTATCGTGGACGGCGTAGAAGTCCTTTTTCGTCTTGGGGTCCTGATAAATTTTCGAGATATGCTCTAAGCGTACGCCTTTTTTCTCTTTCGCCATATCATTCGTCCTCCTTCAGCTTTCGGCTGGTGCCGAAAAATTTCATGACCAGGTTCATCAGCAGCACCGAGCCGTAGGTGATGATGATGAGGATGGTGGCAAAGGCGCAGGCAATGCTGTACGAGCCCTTCTCCGCGAACTCGTTGATCTGCACCGTGATGAGCAGGAACTGGGGCGTCACCAGCAGGATGATGGCGGAAATCGCGGTGATGGAGCGCACAAAGGCGGTGACCAGTCCGCTGAGGAAGGAGTCCTTGATGAGGGGCAGGGTGACGGTCATGAACACCGTCAGGCTGTCCGCGCCCATGTCGTAGGCGGACTCCTCAATGGATTTGTCGATCTGCCGCAGGGCAGAGATGCCGCTCCGGGTGCCCGTGGGCAGGGAGCGCACCACGAACACGATGATGAGGATGGCCGCGCTGCCATAGATGCCGCCCAAAATGCCGTTGGGGAACAGGCCGCTCAGCGCGCCCGCTTCCCGTACCACCTGGCCGTTTTCCACCAGCTCCGAGGCGAAGATACCCCAGTCGCTGCTGTGGAACAGGCCGCCGGAGAAGCCCCGGATATAGCCCACGCCCAGCACCGTGCCAGGCACCGCCATGGCCAGCATGGACACCGCTTCGATAAAGCCCTTGGCCTTAAATTTCCGCTTGACCACCAGATAGGAGATAATCATGGACAGCAGAGCGGTGATGGGGGAGGCGATCAGGGACAGCACAAAGGAGTCCCGGAATGCCTTCAAGCCCTTGTACTTGGTGAACACCTGCCCGAACCACTTGAAGGTGAGGGGGGTGTATTTGTAGCCCCAGGTGGGGAACAGCGCCCCGATGGGCACACACAGGTACATCATGATGACGAAGAACGCGGCCAGCCCGCACAGGATGGTGAGGGGGATGGTGACGCTGCGCTCCTGGATGAGCATACGCCCCCGGGAGGCCTTGCCCGTCAAGGTAGCGGCGGTCTTTGCCTCCAGGTAGTACTTCTGCACCGCGAACATCAGCAGGGTAATGGACAGCAGCACCACGGCCATGGCCGCGGCCCCCGCCTTGTCGTAGGCGCCGGTGATCTGGAGGTAGATGGTGGTGGCCAGGGTGTCGTAGGAGCCGCCGATAATCATGGGGTTGGCGAAGTCGGCGATGGACTCGATGAAGGTCACCAGGAAGGCGTTGCCCAGGCCGGGCAGCAGCAGCGGCAGGGTGACCGTCATGAACACCTTGCCCCGGGAAGCGCCCATGTCCCGGGCGGCCTCTTCCAGAGAGGGATCAATGTTCTTCAGCAGGCCCTTGAGCATCATGTAGCACACCGGGAAGAAGGTGAGGGACTGTACAATGACGATGCCCCAGAAGCCATAGACGCTGTTGTCGTAGATCTTCAGCAGCTCCCGGGTGATGAGCCCCGCTTTGCCGAAGAGCATGATCATGGACAGGGAGAGCACAAAGGGGGGCGACACCACCGGCAGCATGGACACCACCTTGAACAGGCCGCCCACCCCCCGGCCCACCCGGACGTAGACCTCCACATAGGCGAACAGCAGGCCAACGATGGTGGACAGGATGCCCACCAGGAAGCCCACCTTCAGTGTGTTTGTAATTGCCTTGGTAAATGTGGGCATGGCGAAGATCCGCTTGAACACGCTCAGGGAGAAGCCTCCGTCCCCCACGAAGCTGTCCACCAGCAGGATCGCCAGGGGATACAGGATGAATACGGTCAGGAATGTGACCAGAACCACGATGGTACCCACCATGATGGGGTCGGCCATCAGCTTTTTCCGGTCCAGCGCCGCGCCTTGGCCTTTTGCCATAGGGGAGCCTCCTTTCTCTCTTGCGGCCCGCGGGCCGCAGGTCATCGCGGGAAACGAAACGGGGGATGGCGGCTTGCCATCCCCCATTCCGGTCAGCTCGTTAGGATTGTGAAGCGGATTACTCCGTCTTGAAGCGGTCGTCGCCGCCGCCCAGGGCGTTCATGACTTCCTCAATATAGGTGCCGATGTTTTCAGTGGCGTCGTCGAAGTCATAGTCCATCACGTTGTTGGGATCCAGGCCAAAGTCCTTGGCGGCCTGGGGCTGGTTGCCGTTGTCGATGACCAGGAACTGGTAGGAGCCGTGATCCTGGGCCAGGTCTACGCAGTCGGGGGACAGAGCGTACTCGATCCACAGCTTAGCGGCGTTGGGATGGGACGCGCCCTTGAAGATGGCGGTGGCGCCGATCTCGCAGGAAGTGCCGCTGGAGGGGATGATCAACTCGATGTTGTCATAGCCGTTGTCCAGGATCTGGGTGATGCCATCATGCAGGAAGCCGATGCCGATGACGCACTCGCCGGTGCCCACGTTCTTGGACGGGCCGGAGCCGGACTTGGTGTACACCTCGATGTTCTTGTCCAGGTCCACCAGGTACTGGATGCCCTCGTCGTGGCCGTACTTCTGGATCATGGTGTTGATGACCAGCTTGGCGGTGCCGGCGGTGTTGTAGTTGGACAGCCAGATCAGCCCTTCATACTTGGAGTCGGTCAGGTCGGCCCAGTCCTGGGGAGCGTCCAGGCCCATGCGGGCCAGCTCGTCCTTGTTGACCATGAAGCCCAGGATGCCGGTGTAGATACCGTGCCACATATTGCCCTTGTGCTTGTATACGTCCTTGGAGATGTGGGAGGCGTTCATGGCCTCATAGGCCTCCAGCAGGCCCTCGGCGGCCACGACGTTGTAGGGATCGGTGGTGCCGCCGAACCAGACGTCGGCGGAGGGGTTGCCGTTCTCCTCCTCGATCTTGGCCTGTACCTCGCCGGTGGACAGGCGCTGGTAGCTGGTCTTGATGCCGTACAGTTTCTCAAAGTTCGCACAGGCGGCGGACAGATAGTCCTCCTCGCAGGAGCCGTACACCACCAGCTCGCCCTCGGCCTTGGCCGCGGCGATCAGCTCCTC
>JAIEFH010000284.1 GCA_029067025.1 Oscillospiraceae bacterium
CACACCAAGCGGGCGCTGGAGGTGGCCGCCGCGGGGGGCCACCATGTGCTTATGTCGGGCAGCCCCGGCTCGGGCAAGTCCATGATGGCCAAGCGCCTGCCCTCCATCCTGCCGGATTTGACAAGAGCGGAGGCTCTGGCCTGCACCGAAATTTACTCCGTCATGGGCCTCACCACCCGGGAGCACCCCATGGTGCGCCGCCGCCCCTTCCGCGCCCCCCATCACACCATCTCCGCCGCCGGCATGACCGGGGGCGGCCCCAACCCCCGGCCCGGGGAGATCTCCCTGGCCCACAACGGGGTGCTGTTCCTGGACGAGCTGCCCGAATTCCATAGCGACGTGCTGGAGGTGCTCCGCCAGCCCCTGGAGGACGGGCAGACCCAGATTTCCCGGGTGTCCGGCTCGGTGACCTACCCCAGCCGGTTCATGCTGGTGTGCGCCATGAACCCCTGCAAATGCGGCTGGTACGGCCACCCCTCCGGGCGGTGCACCTGCACGGAGCAGGCGGTGCGGCGCTACCTGTCCCGGCTGTCGGGGCCCATGCTGGACCGCATCGACATCTGCGTGGACGTGCCCTCCCTGGACTACGACGAGCTGTCCGGGGCGTCCGCCCCGGCTGAGAGCTCGGAGGCCATCCGGCAGCGTGTGAACGCCGCCCGCGCGGTGCAAACCGCTCGGTTCGGACCGGACGGCCCCCCTTGCAACGCCCAGATGGGCCCCAAGGAACTGCGTACTTACTGCAAACTGGACGAAGACTGCCAGCGGCTCATCCGGGGGGCCTACGACCGGCTGGGCCTCACCGCCAGGGGCTATGACCGCATCCTGCGGGTGGCCCGCACCATCGCCGATCTGGACGGGGCGGAGGATATTGAGGTGCACCACCTTGCCGAGGCTTTGCAATATCGGCCCCCGGAACACTTGAGGACATAAAAGATCCCCCTGCCTTGCGGCAGGGGGATCTTTTCTCGCTTGTCTCAGGCCGCGGCGGACACGCCGGGCAGCAGGCACAGCACCAGGGTGAGGATCATGAACACGATGGCCACCCACTTGGTCATCTTGGCCAGGCGGGCGTCGGCGGACTTGGCCTTGTTCTTGGACAGGAAGGTGTCCGCGCCGCCGGCGATGGCGCCGGACAGGCCGGCGCTCTTGCCGGACTGGAGCATCACCACGGCGATGAGGCCCAGGGCCACAACAAAGTAAATGATGGACAGCACGATCTGGGGAATCGTCATTTGACTCAAATCCTTTCGGTAATAGCTTCAATTCAGCGGGCTTGGCCCGCATAGGTAACAAGTATGATACCACAGGCCGTCCCAGATTGCAAGCCCTTTTTTATCGAACAGCTGTTTCACGTGAAACAGCCGCCCGGTTTTACTTGTGGTAGAGCTGGCTGCCCTGGTAGCGGGGGGTGCAGGTCAGCCGCAGGCCCAGCTTAGAGTATGTCCCGCTGTCGGCGGCGGTGAGGATGACGGACGAGTGGGCCTCGCAGTCCCGCAGCTTGTCCAGGCTGTCCAGCGCCTGGGCCGCCAGGGGCACCGTGGCGGTGGAGATGGCCAGGGCGATCAAGACCTCGTCGCTGTGCAGGCGGGGGTTGCGGCTTCCCAGATGATCCACCTTCAGCGCCTGGATGGGCTCGATGGCCTCCCGGGCGATGAGGTGCTCCTTCCGGTCGATGCCCGCCAGGGCCTTCAGGGCGTTGAGCAGGGCCGCGGCGGCCGCTCCCATCAGCTCGGAGGTGCCCCCTGTGATCACCCGGCCGTCGGGCAGCCGGATGGCGGCGGCGGGCTCCCCCTCTTCCATCTCCCGCCCCTCGGC
>JAIEFH010000285.1 GCA_029067025.1 Oscillospiraceae bacterium
GTCCATATGATTCCACTGTCTGAGCTTGGCAGGCAGCAAATCAAAAACGCCGCCCAGGATGAGCGGCTCAGAGACGCGGAACTCATTATCGCCTCCCCCTTTGGCCGAACGATGCACTCCGCCGCTATCCTGTCAAAGGAACTGGGGCTGGACATCCGGGTGGAAACCGACCTTCATGAGTGGGCGCCGAATACCGTCGACTATGCCTATTTACCCCAGGATGAGGCCGACCGGCGCTGGCAGGCGCTGCACGACAACCACGGGCACCATCCCACTGGTGAAACGCCCTCCTGGGAGTCTGTCGAACAGATGAAGGAGCGGGTTTTTGCCGTGCTGGAACGATACAAAGACTTTCGCTGTGTCATCGTGGCCTGTCACGGAACGCTCATGCAGTATGTCCTGGACATCCCGCATCCGTCCAACGGGCAAATCGTGAGGCTGGAATACTGAAAAGACCGCCCCCGGCCATTGGCCGGGGGCGGTTCTCTTTTTCTAAAACTCAGCTCAGAAAATCCTTCAGTTTCTTGCTTCTGGACGGGTGGCGCAGCTTGCGCAGGGCCTTGGCCTCGATCTGCCGGATGCGCTCCCGGGTGACGTTGAACTCCTTGCCCACTTCCTCCAGAGTGCGGGTGCGGCCGTCCTCAATGCCAAAGCGCAGGCGCAGCACCTTCTCCTCCCGGGGGGTCAGGGTGGACAGCACGTCCACCAGCTGCTCCTTCAACAGGGTGAAGGACGCGGCCTCGGAGGGCTCGGAGGCGGTGTCGTCCTCGATGAAGTCGCCCAGATGGCTGTCCTCTTCCTCGCCGATAGGGGTCTCCAGAGAGACGGGCTCCTGCGCGATCTTCAAGATCTCCCGTACCTTTTCCACCGGCATATTCATCTCGGCGGCGGTCTCCTCCGGGGAGGGGTCATGGCCCAGCTCCTGTAAGAGCTGCCGGTTCACCCGGATCACCTTGTTGATGGTCTCCACCATGTGCACCGGGATGCGGATAGTGCGGGCCTGGTCGGCGATGGCCCGGGTGATGGCTTGACGGATCCACCAGGTGGCGTAGGTGGAGAACTTGTAGCCCTTGGTGTAGTCGAATTTCTCTACCGCCTTGATGAGGCCCAGGTTGCCCTCCTGGATCAAATCCAGGAACAGCATACCACGGCCCACATACCGCTTGGCAATGGACACCACCAGGCGCAGATTGGCCTCCGCCAGCTGCTGCTTGGCCCGCTCACCGCCCTTGATGGCCTTTTTCAGCTCCTTCAGGGTTTCCTCCGGGATGGGCTCGCCGGATTTCTCCAGCTCCGCCAGCTGCTCCTCGGCCGCCGCCCCAGCCCCCATGGCCTGAGCCAGCTCCACCTCCCGCTCAGAGGTAAGCAAATCTACCTTGCCGATCTCCTTCAGGTACATCCGCACCGGATCGTCGATGGCGAAGGAGTCCACCAGCGTGTTGGGATCCACGATCTCCTCTTCTGGGATCTCCTCTAGGTCGGCGACAGGAGGAATCGCGTCGCCGTCCAGCTCAGGGGGAAAATCATCCCCGGCGGTGTCGATGCCCAGGTTCTCCAGCACATCGTATACCTTATCCATCTGGTCGCTCTCCAGGTTGATGGAATCCAGCGTCTCCATCATCTCATTGGAGGACAGCTTGCCCTTTTTATAGCCGGTATCCACCAGCTCCAGCAGCTTCTCGCCATTCTGGACACCCTCCACCATCTTACCAAGCTCCGCCTTAGCCGCCTCCAGCTTCTCCGGGCTCACTTGGGTATGGGGAACTGCCTCCAGCTTTTTCGCCGTCTTTTTTTTGTCGCTCATGGTCATTCATCCTCCAAAGCCTTTTTTCTGTTTGAGTACTTGTTTCAGATCATCCAAATCTTTTTCATCTGATATGTCTGTCCTGCTGTGCTCCAGCAGGATCACCCGCTTATAGTCCTCCAGCGCCGCCCTGGCGGTATTCCGAGGCTGAGGTTCCTGGACCGCGGCGGAAAGCTGATCCATCTCCTCCGGAGTAAACTGCCCCTCCATCGCCGCAAAGGTGACGCTTTTGCCTGCCCACCACCGCTCCCGCAGCAGGGCGAACGCGCGGCCCAGCAACGGCGAGGAAAAGTGTTCCGGCGTGAGATTGTCCAGCTCCCGGAAAAATTCCCCATCCAGCAGCACCACCCGCAAAATGCCCTCTTCCGCGCGGGCGGAGCGGACGTTCTGATACCGCAAACTTCGGTCTTTGGGCTGGAGCTGGCGTGTTGGAACGAGGCTCTGGCGCTCCTCCTGCTTCCTGGCCTGCCAGCGCTGCTTTTTCCGCAGCCGCTCCACCTCCTGAAGCACCGCCTCCTTGGAGACCTTGGCCGCCTCGGCGCACCGGCCGGCATATATCTCCCGCTCCACAGGGCTTGGCAGTCCGGCCACCACCTCCGCCGCGGCCAGTAGGTACTGCGCCCGCTGGTCGTCCCGGCTCAGATCAAACTGAGCCTGCACCGCGCTCAGGCGGTACTCCGCCGAGTTGGCGCTTTGATTCATCAAATCCTCAAAGGCTCCAGGGCCGTGGTTTTTGATAAAATCGTCCGCGTCCTGCTTCACCAGCTCGCCCTCCGCCGTCCGGCGGCGGGGCAGGCGGAGCACCTTGACGGACAGCTCCGATTTCTTCAGCAGGGCGATGGCCCGCTGGGTGGCGTCCTCCCCGGCGGCGTCGTTGTCGTAACACAGCATCAGTTCCTTTGTGTACCGCTCCAGCAGACGGATGTGCTCTTCGGTGAGGGCTGTGCCCATGGTGGCTACCGTGTTGTCAAAGCCCGCCTGATGGAGGGTAATGACATCGATATTGCCCTCTACCAGAATGAAGTTGGGGCGCTTGGTATTTTTCGCGTAGTTCAGCCCGTACAGGATAGAGCGCTTTTTAAAAATGGCGGTCTCCGGGGTGTTCAGGTATTTCGGCTCCGACTTGTCCATGACCCGGCTGGTGAAGCCAATCACGTCCCCCCGGGTGTCGATGACGGGAAGCATCAGGCGGTTGCGGTATTTGTCGT
>JAIEFH010000286.1 GCA_029067025.1 Oscillospiraceae bacterium
GCACATGAGCTCCCTGTCCGGCGGCGAGCGGGCCCTCATCGCCATCGCGCTGTACTTCGCCATCTTGAAGGTGCGGCCCACCCCCTTCTGCGTCATGGACGAGATCGAGGCGGCGCTGGATGAGTCCAACGTGGTGCGCTACGCCCGGTATATGCGCCGCATGAGCGATAAGACCCAGTTCATCGTCATCACCCACCGCCGGGGTACCATGGAGGAGGCCGACGTGCTCTACGGCGTCACCATGCAGGAAAAGGGTGTGTCCCGGATGCTCACCATCAATTTGAATGATGTAGAGAAGGAGCTGAACATCAAGTGATCGAGCCGGTGGATAAGCGCTGCGGCAACTGCCGCCACGCCATGGAATACGTCAAAACGGAAAAAATGCAATTGGGTCAGACCAGCTTCCTCTGGGGAGATTGGCCCAACCTGCTGGCCGGGGCGCTGAACGTGGAGATATGGAGCTGCCCCAACTGCCGCAAATTGGATTTTTATTGGAGCGGCCCGTCCGAGGAGGATTTTGAGTACCGGGAAGGTGAGGATCATATGGCACAGACCACCTGTCCCGCCTGCGGCCATGTCCACGATTTGGATGACCCAAAATGTCCGCTGTGCGGGGCGAAAAACCCGAATATCTGATAAAGGAAGTTTAATAATATGGGCTTTTTTGATAAGGTGAAAAAAATCGGCATTTTTAACGGTTTTTCCGAGCTGACCGACGACTTCTACGACGAGCTGGAGGAGTCCCTGGTCATGGCCGACCTGGGGGCGGAGACCACCATGGAGGCGGTGGACGAGCTGCGGGAGCGGTGCCGTGCCCGGGGCGTCAAGAACACCGAGGGCGCACGGGAGTGTATGCGGGAGATTTTGGCGGAGTACCTGGATCTGGGCGGGGCTTACGTGGACATGAGCGGCAAGCCGGCGGTGATTTTGTTCATCGGCGTCAACGGGGTGGGCAAGACCACCTCCATCGGCAAACTGGCCGCCCACTGGAAGAGCGTGGGCCGCCGTGTGGTGCTGTGCGCCGGGGACACCTTCCGCGCCGCCGCCGCCGAACAGCTCACCATCTGGGCGGACCGGGCCGGGGTGGACATCGTCAAGCAGCACGAGGGGGCCGACCCCGCCGCCGTGGTGTACGACGCGCTGTCCGCGGCCAAGGCCCGCCGCGCGGACGTGGTGCTGGTGGACACCGCCGGGCGGCTGCAAAACAAGGCAAATCTCATGAACGAGCTGAACAAAATCAGCCGGGTCATCGACCGGGAGTGCCCCGACTCCAGCCGGGAGACCCTGCTGGTGCTGGACGCCACCACTGGGCAGAACGGCCTGATCCAGGCCAAGGAGTTCTCCAAGAC
>JAIEFH010000287.1 GCA_029067025.1 Oscillospiraceae bacterium
GGAGAAGACCGAGTTTGACGTGGTCCTGGCCGGCTTCGACGCCGCCGCCAAGATCAAGGTCATCAAGGTCGTCCGCGAGATCACCGGCCTGGGCTTGGCTGAGGCCAAGGCTGCCGTCGAGGGCACTCCCAAGACCCTGAAGGAGGCCGTGTCCAAGGACGAGGCCGAGGAGCTGAAGAAGAAGCTCGAGGAGGCCGGCGGCAAGGTGGAGCTGAAGTAAGCCCCTTCCCCGCTGTCCCCATCCCAGCGTATGATGAAGCGCCCAGAGTAATCCAATTACCCTGGGCGCTTTGGCGACGCAAAGCGATTTGGAGGAATGCAGCATGAAAAAGAGTTTCAAGCTGATGATACCGCTGATGGCGCTGGCTATGATCTTGTCCTTGTGCGCTTGCTCCGGCAAGAATGCCGAGGGTTCCGCCGCCATCGGTGATCTCGCCGCCAGCCCCGCCGCTGTTGCGGAGCAGACCGAGTTTGACGTGGTTCTGGTCGGCTTTGACGACGACGCTTCCAAGATCCAGCTCATCAAGGTCGTCCGCGAGATCACCGACATGGGTCTGGCTGAAGCCAAGGCTGCCGTCGATGCCGCCGAGGACAACACCCCCAAGACCCTGATGGAGGCCGTGTCCAAGGACGAGGCCGAGGAGATGAAGAAGAAGATCGAGGAGGCCGGCGGCAAGGTGGAGCTGAAGTAAGCCCCTTTCCCGCTGTCCCCATCCCAGCGTATGATGAAGCGCCCAGAGTAATTCAATTACTCTGGGCGCTTTTTATGCTTTGATCACGACATCAGATCCAGCCGGGGAAGGAGCAGCGCCTTCTCCAGCGGGAACGCCTCCACCAGAATCTTGGCCACGGCGGCCCGGTCAATATTGTTCTTGGGCATCAGCCTCCCGTTGCTTCCCCCCACCACGTTCAGCGACACCAGGGTCTGTACGTGGTCATTCGCCCAACTGCTCACCGAGGCGGCGTCGGAGAACCGGGAGAGATCATAGGGCCGAGAGGCCGCCAGCACCCGGCCCAGGAAGGTCATGGCCTCCTCGCGGGTGATGTAGCTGTTCATATTGGCGTACTGCTTGTTGCCGACCCAGGTGCCCTTGAGCACCTTCATGGAGTACATGGCCTTCACGCTGGGCAGGGCCCAGCTGGGGATGGTATTCGTATCGGCAAAGGGCAGCGCAATAGAGTTGTAGGCATCGGCCCGTACCCCCAGCAGATTGGTGAGAAACACCATCATCTCCGCCCGGGTGACCAGCCCGTTGGGATCATAGACCCGCTGGCCGTTGACAGAGCCCTTGCCGGTGGTCAGCCCCAGCTGGTAGAGCTGGGTGACATACTCCTGGCTCCAGTGGCCCACCACATCCGCAAAGGGACAGCCGCTATCCACCTTCACCGGGACGGTCACCGTCCTGCCGCCGGCGGAGACGGTGATATTGCCCTCGGCGGTGGACTGGCCCGCCGTGAAGCTGCCGTCATCGTCAATGGTTCCAATGGCCGGGTCGGCGCTCCAGGTGATATTCTCTTTGCTCATGGCCACAGGCAGGTTCCACCACACGCCGGAGGCCGCCAGATCCACCCGGTCGCCCGGTTTGAGGTTCAGGGACGTCACACTGGTAGAGCTGCCCTTCTGAGATACCGTCAGGCGGGACAGCTGATCCACCACCCGGACGGACATGGAGCTGTTTTGTCCGGCGGAGACGGTGTAGGTGCCCGCCGTCGTTCCGGCGGTGTAGGTGGCCGAGCCGCCGCTGCCGCTGATGGAACCGCCGGTGGCGCTCCAGTTGAGGTACTGCTGGTCGGTGAGCTGTCCGGTGCTGTCATAGGCTGCGGCGGTCAGGGGCAGCTGCGCCCCGGACAGCACCACCCGATGCTGGGCGCTGACATACGCGCCCGGTTCAAAGACGGCATCCTCCGCCCGGCACACCAGAAGAATGGTGTTGTTGATCCGCCGGCCCGCCGTCGACGGCTTGTTTACCACGCGAAAACCGTCGCTGCCCGGAAGGGTGGCTCCCAAGGTCGTAGAACCGCCGCCGTCCAGCGCCACGGCGGACACACAGCCCAGCTCCTGGAGCCGCTCCGCCACCTGGGCGTAGGTGGCGCCGATGGAGTAGCCGCTCTGGCGGCCGTCAATGGTGTAGAACACGGCGGTGCCGTCCGCCTTGAGCCCCACGGCGGTGTAGGGGTTGGCGGCGGTGGGCAGGCCGCTGACGATCTCCCCGTTGCGCAGCAGGGTATACAGGCCGCTGATGCCGTAGGCCGCGTCCGCCCACTGCTTGTCGGCGCCGCTCAGGTTGAGCGTCACCTCCGTCCCCGGAACCAGGGCCCGCAGGGCGGCCAGCAGGTCGGCGTTGTTGTGATCCTCGCCATAGAGCATATAGCAGCCCTCGGGGATAACCCCGTTGAACGCTACCCCCTCCTGGGTGGCGTCGGTCACCGACTCCACCCGGAAGGTCATGGAGCTGTTCATCTTCAGCCCGTCCGCGCCCACAGGGCGCAGAATGGCGGACACACAGGGCCCAAGGCTGTTCACCTTTGAGGAAAAATCCTTGTTATAGAGGAACAGCCCGCTCTGACGGGTGGGGTGGCGGTAGGCGTTGAACCCCGCCATGGGGAAGCTCCTGGGGATGGTAACAGGGGTAGGAACCGTCCACAAATCGCCCTCCGGCGGCTCTACCATCTCCGTCCCGATCCAGGAGACCGTGCCGGTGGGGCGGCTCTCGTCAATGAACACCCGTCCATCGTTGGTGAATCCCAGCAGAGTGTAGCTTTCCACATCCAGGGAGCGGACGATCCCGTCCGTCATGAGCATTCCCACGATGGTGCCGTCGGTGTTGAAAAAGCCGCCGTTGATGGCCGCCGTCACCCGGTAACCCTGGGCCTCCCACTGGGAGGCGGCGGTGGCCACCGTGTTGGTGCTGGCCACATATGTACCGCTGAACACCACCGGCTTTACCCTGGCGTTCGGCGTGTAGGTCACGTAGTGCTCGGTGCGCAGGTCGCTTCTGGACGCCGACCACAGGCTCTGGGTGGTGAGGGTCGTTCCCGTCCCCAAATCCACCGTCTGCTCCACCAGCTCGCTGCCCAGCGCGTAGGACGCCAGGGCCGGCTGGCTCAGGGAAAAGGCCAGCGCCAGCGTTACAATCAGCGCGGCGCACCGTCTGCCGTATTTTTTCATGAGGTTCCTCCTGTTTCGCGCGGGGCCTCGGCCCCTGAGTACGATTATGTTAACATAAATTTTGACATTTGTAAACGGGATATATTTCCTCGTCTGCCCAAAGCGAAAGGGCGGCTTTAGCCGCCCTTTTGCGGAAGCCGCCCGCCCCGGATGAGCTCCAGGGTGTTGGCCAGGGTCTCCACCTCCTGGAGCTCCAGCAGCTCGCCGATGAGGCGGTTGGATAGCAGAAAGCCCTCCGGGGTAAAATGCCAACGGCGGCCTGTGCGCGCTGCCCAGCCCTTCTGCTCGTACTCAGACAGCTTGGCGGCGATGGGATCAAAGTTCATGTAGTACTCCCGGCGGTACTCCCACTCCTCAATGCCGTGAGTGGTGCGCATCCGGAGCATCAGATACTCATTTCCCCGTTCCCGCTGGGGGATCTCATCCATATCGTCCAGCAGCTTGCCGTCCCCCAGCACGCCCCGGATATAGCCCTCCAGATCCCGGACAAAGGAGTACCGGCAGCCGCCAAAGTCGGAGTGGGCCCCAGCCCCCAGCCCCACGTAGGGCCGGCCCATCCAATATTTCAAATTGTGCCGGGACTGGCAGCCCGTGCGGGAAAAATTGGAGATCTCATACTGCTCAAAGCCCGCCTTGGCCAGCCGCTCCACCGTCCATAGGTAGCGCTCGGCCTGCTGGTCGTCATCGGGAAGATCCTCCCCCTCCGCCACGCGCCGGGCCAAGGGCGTGCCCTCCTCCACCGTCAGGCCGTAGCAGGACAGATGCTCCGGCTCCAGCGCCAGGGCCGCCTCCACTGAGGCGTGCCAGCTCTCCTCCGTCTGACCGGGCAGTCCGTAGATCAGGTCCAGGTTGAGGTTGCGGATCTTGGCGTCCCGGGCGGCCTTTACCGCCTCCTCCACCTGTTGAAAGGTGTGGGGGCGGTGTACCGCGGCCAGCTCCCGGTCGCAGGCGGACTGCATCCCCATGGACAGCCGGTTTACCCCCGCCCGGCGCAGATGCTTGAGCATCTTCTCATCTACGCTGTCCGGGTTGGCCTCCAGGGTGAACTCCACGTCCTTGGAAAGATTGAACCGCTTTTTCACCGTGGTCAGCAGCTCCAGCAGCCGCTTCTCCCCGTACCAGGTGGGTGTGCCGCCGCCGATGTAAACGCTGTTCACCGCCTGCTTCTTGGCCCGGGGGGCGGTTTCCATGACCTGCTGGAGCAACGCCTTCTGGTACTCATCCATCCGGTCGTCCTGGCCCGCCAGAGAGTAGAAGTCGCAGTAGTCGCACTTGCTGCGGCAGAACGGAATGTGCAGGTACAGCCCCAATGAATTTTCCATGGTTGTCCCCCCTCAGGCGGCCGCGCTCCGCAAGCCGCCGCGTTTCACACGTCAATTGTTGATATTATACTCTATTTTGCCAGAATATTCAATCCCCCATATTTCGCCATATTCCCCGGGCGCAAACTTCCCATCGCATGAAATAATTTTAATAATTATATTTCGTAATTTTCGACTTGACGTGACAGACTGCTTGCATTATACTATAGGTATCAGAAAGGCAGGTGCTCGGAATGGAGCAGGTATTATATCACGATCCCTTTGCCAGTCTCCCCCGCCGCCGGGAAAGGCCAATGGAAAAGGGGCGGAACCCCTACGACGGGCTGCGGCCCTGGTCGGCCATCACCCACGGGGTTGGCGCGGCGCTGTCCGTGCTGGCCACAGCGGTGCTGACGGCAGGCGCGGCTCTGCATGGCGCGGACGTGTGGAAGCTGGTATCCTTCGCTGTTTACGGGCTGTCTATGACGGCGCTGTACACCGCCTCTACCCTTTATCATTGCTTGAACACATCGGTGGCCGGGCGGGTAGCCCTGCGCAAGCTGGACCACGCCTCCATCTATTTCCTCATCGCCGGGTCGTATACTCCCGTCTGCCTCATCGCCCTGCGGGGGGCCTGGGGCTGGTCGCTTTTCGGCGTCATCTGGGCGCTGGCTGTCGCCGGGCTGGTGATGTGCCTGACCTGGATCAACTGCCCCAGGGCGCTTACCTCCACCGTCTATATCGCCATGGGCTGGCTGGCGGTCATCGCCATCTACCCCATCTGGCAGGTGCTGGGTTTCCGTGGCGTGTTCTGGCTGCTGACCGGCGGCGTACTGTACACCGTGGGCGGCGTGCTGTACGCGCTGAAGTGGCCGGGGCGGGACAATCCCCAGTTCGGCTGCCACGAGGTGTTCCATGTGTTCATCGTGCTGGGCTCCATCGCCCATTTTGTGATGATGCACAAGGTGCTGCTGCCGCTGTGAGCATATGAGGAAAGCCCCACTCAGGCGTACCTGAGTGGGGCTTTTTCTTAAACCAGCCGTTCCATGACCCACACCGGGGCGGCCGTCTCTCCCAGCAGCTTATCCTCCCGCAGGTCGCCAAAACCCATGGCCTGCCAAAACGCGTGGCCCACGGGATTGTTCTGCAAACAGGCCAGCTGGGCCCTGTCCATCCCCGCGTCCCCCGCCGCCTGGAGCACCGCGTCCATGATCTCCCGGCCCCTTCCCTGCCGCCGCAGCTCCGGCGCCAGGAAAAGCAGGCCCACGTAAAAGGTGCGCTCCCGGGGATAGCCCTCCACCAGATCCAGCACCGCCTGGGGGGCGCCATCCCGCCAAAGGGCCAGGTAATGTTTTTGCTCCATGGCACACCGGGGTGGGAGCTTCACCAAATCCTCCCGAATGGAGGCGGCGGTGGGCTGCGGTGGATTGAGGGCAAAGAAATCCGGGTCGGTCTGGAACAGGGCCAGCACCGAGGCCACATCATCCCCGGTTACCGGGCGAATCTCCCAGTCAGCCAGGCGGCGGGCCAAACCGTCCACCAGCGGCACGTCGGGCAGGGCCTCCATAGTGCCCACACAGCGGTTGATGGGGGTGCCCAGGGCGTGGAATTTTTCCTCGTAGTCGGTCATGACCCCCTGGACTCCATGCTCGTGGAGATTTCGGGTGACCTCGGACAGGGCAAAGCCCACCTTGGGGAATTGGAACAGCGACCACTCGAACAGGTCATGATTGTCCGTTTTGAAGTGGATCTGGCTACCCTCTTTCAGCACACGGCGGTAGCCTCGAAGGAAGTTCACATGGGTCAGGCGGCGACGGGAGTGCTTCACCGACGGCCAGGGGTCGCAGAAGTTGATGTAAATGAGATCCACCTCGCCAGGAGCAAAATACTGATCCAGCGCGGCGGCGTCGCCGTCGATAAAGAACACATTGGTCAGGCCCATGGCGCGGCAGCGCTCCATGGCGATGACCATGGCGTCGGGCACCCGCTCCACCGCCACATATAAATCCTCCGGATGCGCGGCGGCAGTCTCGGCGGTAAAGCGGCCCTTCCCACAGCCCAGCTCCAGGCGCAGTTTGACGGCATCCGATTTGTGCTCCCGCCAGCGTCCCTTTTCCGCCTCAGGATCACGCACCAGCAGCTCACCGCAGGCCTCCATTCGGGGAACCAGGTTTTTCTTTTTCCGCATCCGCATTTCTGTTCACCTCATTTGTTTTTCCCGCATATCATATCATAACCTCTTGCAAAGCGCAAGAAAATCAGGTATAATGATTTAGTTCGAAGCCTTGCTGTCATCAGAGGGGCAAAAATGTCACCTCTCTCGCTTTGGGCGTACAGACGGGCTTAGGCAAAAACTTCATATCCGGGTGTTGCGCAGGGGTAGCGCGCCTGCTTTGGGAGCAGGAGGTCGCACGTTCAAATCGTGTCACCCGGACCACAATTCTGGTTAAAATCGCATGATTTTAACCAGAATTTCCATTTATTTATAACTTTTTATGGATTCTCATTTTTGAGGCTGATCCTCTGACCACAGCTTTGACCACAGACGGGAAGAACGCCGCCCAACCTGGGGCGGCGTTTTGAGCCATACACATCGGATGCTGAGAAGGTGCTCCGGGCGGTAGTTTGCGTTGCCCGGAAGCCCTCTCTATGATTACACCGTGGTAGTTTTTCCGCAGATCCTTCGTTACTCTCGCCTTTTCGATACTGTCAACGCCATTGCCTCCTCCCACCTTCCTGCGGCGGCAAGCTGCTTGGCCTCTGCAATCTCCGCTTTCATTTGTCGGATTAGTTCAGCCAGCTTCTTCTCACACTCGCTCTCGGTGTGGGCATAAATGTTCCGGGGATGCCTTTTGCCGTCCGGCCATTGAGGAGAATACCTGCCCTCCCAGAGGTGGTCGTTGATTTGCGTCACACAGCCAGTCCCCGCCTTCCGCTTCTTGCCTTTGTAGGGCTCAAAAGCGGCCCTTGGGTGCGTTTCAGGTGTTTGGGTGGGTAAACCTGCATTGTCTGAACTGAGCTCATCCTGCGGCTCACGCTTGCCGATGCCCCGGTCGATTTTCGCCGCCGCAGTCTGCCGCATAGCGTCGGTAACGTGGGTATAGATATTCAGTGTAGTAGCTGCTGAGACATGCCCAATGATGGTGGAGAGGGTTTTTATGTCCATGCCGCTCTCCAACGCAGTGGTCACGAAAACGTGCCGTAAATCGTGGAATCGCACCCGTTTGCATCCCGCGTGATCCAAGATGGTCTGGAGCCGTTTCCGGCAGGTGGCTGGGTCAAGCGGAGAGTCCTCCTTCACCGGAGATGGGAACATCCAGTGGGAGTCCACCTGCTGTCGATATTCCTGCAGCACCTCCACCAGCGCAGGCGGCAGGATAATGGTTCGCAGGGACGCTTTGGTTTTAGGTGTAGACACTACCAATTCCCCATTGGCCCGATAGACTTGGCGCTGGATGCGGAGCGCCCCAGTGTTAAAGTCTAAATCATCCCACTGGAGGGCCAGTATCTCACCTCGGCGAAGTCCGGTGGCCAGTTCCAGGAGAAACAGCTCGTAGTAGCCTTCCTCTTTCGCTTGGATGAGGAACCTCTGCATCTCATCTCTCGTTAGAACCTGCATCTCTTTGGTACTTTTGGACGGAAGCTTACAGTCAATAGTTGGATTAACCCGGATGAGCCCATCCTGCACAGCTCGATCCAAGGCCGTTTTGATCCTGGCATGGCAGAGCCACACCATGCGATCCGAAACACCTTCGCCGTAAAGTTCTGTACGGATCAATCGCCCTTCTTTTTTCAGCATACTGTAAAACTGCTGAAGATGATTTGAAGTCAGTTCAGATAAGGGAATCTTCCCCAGCGCTGGGATAATGTGCTTGTAAATGGCACCCTCGTAGCTCGCCTGCGTAGTGGGCCGCAGCTTTGGCTTGGAGTAGTTCTGATACCAGAATTCCAACCAGTCACCGAAAGCCATATCCGGGCACAGTTTTTCGTTCGGTTTCCCGCCACAGGCTTCCTGCAGCTTTTTCAGTTTTGCCACGCATTCCGTCTTGGCTTTCGCCAGCACATTTTTTGTGACGGGAAGCCCTTTATCATCATACCCGATCACCACCCGGCCTTCCCAGCGCCCATCCTTTCTCAGGTGGACGCTTCCTTCACCGCGTTTTCTCCGCTTTGCCATGGCTTCAGATCCTTTCCAAAAATATCCTCCATAAAGTTTCCAACGATGACCGACGCCTGCTTCTGCATATCGGTGGTGACGTGGGTGTAAGTGTTCAACGTGAACGAGGCATCAGTGTGCCCAAGAATGCCGGAGAGGGTCTTTGGGTCCACCCCGCTGGCCAGTGCGTGGCTGGAAAACGTGTGCCGCAATGCGTGGAATGGAATATCGGGCAGACCTGCCTGCTTCAGCAGGGCTTTCAGCCGCCGGTACGCTGCCTCAGGTGAGATAGGGTGCTCCGGGTGGAGCGGGTCGGAGAATATCCATTCACTGTGGGCTGATTTCTTTCTCTCCCGTAGGATATTCGCTGTGCTTTGGGGTAACAAGATCTTACGCTTCCCCGTCCCGGTTTTCGTCTCGCCTACCCCCAACCCTCCGCCCGGCATTCTGTGCAAGGTACGGCTGATCTGGAGTGTTCCTGTTTCACCATCGAAGTCTCTCCACTGAAGGCCACAGATCTCGCCCCGGCGCAGGCCGGTGGTGAGCTCGGCATAGAAGAAGTCATACCAGAGCGGGTCTGCTTGGATGGTCTCCATGAAATCATCCAATTCCTTGTCAGTGAGGACACGTTTGGACGTGGTATCCGCTTTCGGCAGAGTTACCCCATCGGCAGGGTTCCGGGGAATGATGCGGGCACGAACCGCGTCCGCCATGGCCCGGTGGAGCATGGTGTGGATGCGCCGGACGGTGTTGGCGGAGAGCTGATGACCATGCTCCGGGTGCTCATGCACCCGGCCCCCCTTTTTCAGTTTGGTGTACAGCCGCTGGATATCCGTTGTGGTGATGGAAACCACCTTTTTACTGCCCAAACGGGGCTTGATGTACTGTTCGGCGTACATACGGTAGCCGCTCATAGTGCTCTCCCGCAGGCGCGGGGCGGCGTAGTCATCCAACCAGCGATCCAACCACTGAGCCAATGTCATGCGGCTGTCATCACACAGCTCTACGTCCCGGAATATCTCGATGTTTTGGTGAAGCTTGTCCAGAAGTGCTTTCTGCGTGGGAGCAAGGACGTACTGGAAAATCAGTTCGCCGTTTTCTTTGTGGCCGACCACGATGCGACCTTCCCAACGGCCATCCTCTCGCTTGCGCACCATGCCGTCCCCGGATGGTCTGCGCTTTGCCATAAATTTTCCCTCCCTTCGGTTTGTTTACAGTATTTTCAGTGCTTGAGCCGGGTGATTTGCTCCTGCTCTTGTTCGTAAGAATACTTGCCGTCTGCACCCAATTCCATCGCGATCCCCCAAGCCAGACGGAAGCCAGCAATAAAACTGCTCAGCGCCATTTCCTCCTGCACCGCAGTGTGGGCATCCACCAACCGGAGCAGCTTTTTTCTTCCCTGCTTGTCCAGCAGGGCGGCAACTGCCTGACGGTGGGCTTCGAGCTCCTGACGCCGCTCCGTATTTCCGGCTTCTGGGGTGAATCTGTCCTCCAAAGCTCTCATGTAGTCATACATGGTATATCCCTCCTTCGCAGTGACACAACATATCACAGCTCGGTGAGAATAGCCATGCAAAACGGTGAGAGTTATCAGAACAGCCACATATTTTTTTGTGTTTCTTCTTTGTATACACTGGTGCAATTCGTACCCTGCCACAGCGGCGCACAAAGGGGCCGGCGCCTCGTTTTGTTTACTGGGCCTTGATTACTTCCTCGCTTAGCTGTACAATTGGGCTGATACCTACTGGCCGGCGCACCTGGGATATAGGAGGGGGAGACGATGCGGAACACCAAAAAAGCCCCAAAGAAGGGGATACGGTTCCTGCTGATGGTATTCGGCGGCATCCTCGCGGTGCTGCTCCTTGCGGTGGCCGTCCTGGTTACGATCCCGTTGATCGAGCGGGTAGATGTCACCCCTGTGGCCGGCTCCGCCGACTGGATGGCAAGGCTGCCGGACGATGTGCCCCTGGGCGAGCTGTCCATCCCCGGCACCCACGATGCAGGGACGCAGTATGTACAGCTTGGCTTTTTCTCAAAGTGCCAGGCCCGGAGCGTTGGCCAGCAGCTTGAGGATGGCTTCCGCTATCTTGACATCCGCCTTGCCGTCAGCAGGGACGGGCTCGGCCTGAACCACGGCTTCTGCTGTTGCAAAGCCGACGCCGCGCCTTGGTCTGGCCAGCTCATGCTGGAAGATGTGCTGGAGGATTGCTATGCCTTTCTCTCCGCACATCCCACCGAGACCGTGATCTTCGCGGTCAAGCAGGAGTACGGAGACGAGAGCGTGGCAGAGTTTCAGCGCATCCTTGACCGCTATATCCAGGCAGACATAGAGCACTGGTATCTTGATAGTGAGCTGCCCTCCCTGGGCGAGGCCCGCGGCAGGCTTGTTCTTTTGCGCCGGTATGATGACGAGGCGGATCTTGGCATGAATGCCGGTATCGCGCTCATCTGGCCGAATCAAAATGGCTATGATGACCTCGTAAGGGCGTTTTCCGACCAGGATTGCTTTGTGGGCAGCCTGACCCTCGCCGTGCAGGATCGGTATGAGTATGACGAGGAAGAGAAGTGGGCCGCATTCTGCGCCGAGGCAGACAATCCCGATGCGGTGGTGCTGCGGTTTCTCAGCACAAAGGGGCATATGACGTTCGGGCATCCGTATCGGTATGCCAAGGAGCTTAACCCCCGCCTGCTTGCGCTTTGCGAGGGTCAGGATGTATTTCTGGGGTGGACAGTCGTCGACTTTGGCAATGCCCGGCTCGCGTCGGCAATCTATGAGCAGAATTTCTGAGCAATGTGGCGGCGCTCCATGCGGAGCGCCGCCCGCTTGCGTATGAGGATCCCTATTCTGGGTACCGCGTGTTCAGACAATATCCTGGCTGCTGTTCCAGCCACCAGCGGGGATACTGCCCGCCCCACCGGGCATGGTTGTTCGTGCTGCTCTCGGTTACCTTCACATATTCGTCCGTTTTTTCGATCACCACGATGGCATGGCCGGAGTAGTCATTTCGATAGTCGATCACATCGCCCACCCGGATGTCCTCCCAGCGGGGGTTGTAGACTCTCCGCCATGGCAGGTCGCCGAAGGCGGCGTCGGAACACAGCATGGCCCAACCAGCGCAGTGGTCGCAGTTGGTGTAGGGACGGTAGAGGGCCTTGGGGCGGTAGGGTGCTGGGTATTCGGCACCGTGGGGATAGACTTTTTTCAACGTCAGGATAGCCGCCCGCACAGTTTCCTCCGAGAGCGTGGATGCGGTCGGAGCGTTCTCCTCTTGGTAGTGCTGGGTGCTGTCAATGTAGACGGTGTTGGTGACGGCATCGTAGGTCACACCGAAGTCCACGGCTTTGCCGATGTCCCGGAGCCGGACGTAGTTGCTCCCGCCGATGAGGTAGGCGGTGAGCGGTATCTGTTTACCCTCCAGGTAGAATGTTTGGGTAGTGGGACGGGCGGTGAGATAGTCCGCCGCCTGGGCCGCGGGCCCACTCAGTACGAGACCAGCCAGCACCCCGATCCCCATAAAAATTGCTTCCCGTGTTCTGCTCATGATAAGTCCTCCTTCGGTTTTTGTGTTCTTGGCAAGCAACACAATATCGAAGAATCTGTAAGAAGTCGAACACTTTTTGAGCTACACCATGGAGAAAAACAGGACGCAGAACGAAGCATATTACACAGTGAACAGCGTTCCTGTCGGGAGACTCTCTCTTTGATTACACTGGCGCAAATTCTGGGTGGGGTTACAGCGCAGGGCCGATGTAGCCTTGCTCCTCGTGGTCATCCGGCTTGTGGCCCATAGCGATTTTCTTTTCCCGAATCCTGCGCCGCAGTTTGCGGTCTGTGCGCTGACCGTGGGTGCCATCCTTCGGCCAAGCGTTATCCTGGAAGATGCGTCCCATCTGGTGGAGCAGGCTGTTGACCGCCAGGATGGCGGAGGGCAGAGAGGCACTGTCCTGCCGCTCCAGCAGAATCTGTGCATGGGCGTGACCCTGTTCCGCGGCCTGGGTTAGCCAGTAGACAGTCTGTTCCCTATCCTGGGGAACGGCCTCGCCCTCCCAGTACAGCTTGCCCAGCAGATACTCTGCGTAGGGGTTACCCGCCTCTGCCGAAACTGTGAACCAAGACAGGGCATCCACCACTTTTCCCTCCTTCAGCAATTCCTTCCCCAGACGATATGCGGCGTACTCGTTTCCACGCTCAGCGGCCTGGGTCAGCCAGCGGAGGCCCTGTTCCCGGTCTTGAACCTCCACGTCATCGGTCAGCAGCAACTTGCCCAGCGCATACTGTGCGTCCGGCAGACTTTGTGCCGCCTGCCCAAACCAGTATTGTGCTTCCACCCAGTCCGGGGTGAGCAAAGGGCCGTCCCGGTACAGCCTGCCCAGCAGAAGTTGGGCGTGAGGGTCGCCATTTTCAGCTTTTGAACGGAGCCGGGCAACGCCCTCGTCGCGCAGATCCAGCGGGAAACGATCATCGCAAATCACTGTCCACAGCTGCTGATATGTGGTACTGGCCCAGAGTGCATCATCCGGCTCGTCGCTGTTCTCCAAGCCCTTGTCCTCAAAGGTGAGCTGCCCAAACTGAACCGCCGCCTGGACAACAGCATTGTGGATGGCTCGGAATTCTTTCTGCTGGGACAGCGGAATGCGCTCCATCGGTTTGTCCGAGTAGAACTCATTTACCTCCTGCTGGAGCTCCAACCACTTTTCGTAACACGTCTGCACCGAGGGCAGCCGCGCCATCTGATCTACGATTTCATCCACTTGCTTTTTCACCCGCTGTGGCAGATAGCCGTACTGCTTTTTGCCCTTCATGCTTTTTAGTTGACTGGACAGTGTCAGCATCAGCTGCTCCGCCTCCGGGTGTTCGCAGATGTCCCGTCTCATTTCGTCGGCCATTTCCAGTATGGTGCGGCGGGCTTCGGCCACCAGCTCATCCCGCGATGTGCTTTTCTGCTCGTAGACATGGAGCATCTCCTGACGGAAGATATCAGTAGTCAGCGCGGACTTGATCTTCTGAATCCCCACTGGGCTGAGATACCCCGACGCGGCTCCGATGGACCAAGCCATCATGTGGACATGGGGATGATCTCCCTCATCGTGGAACGCAGCGTACCAGCGGAAGTCGTTGGGCGGGATGTTCATGGCGGCAGCGATGTCGTTGCGGTGTGCGCGGAGCAGGTTCCGCCATGACCTGGCGCTGTCATAGCCCAGCCGCACAGCATCCTCACGCTTGAGCGAGACAATGTGCGTCCACACATTTTTCTCACAGTCCTGCAGCTCCGCTGTCACCTTTTTCAGATCCACATAGTCCTCGTCGCCGAATAGCCCGTGGCTGCCAAGACGCTCCACTCGTGGTCGGGTAGCGATGTACTCCGCATAGATGTCGCTCTGCTGAACGCCGTCCCAGTTGTCCTCCAGCGCCTGAGTGATGAATGCAGAGGCGGCGATCTTGGTGGGGGTGTCACGGTAGTCGCTGTACTCCGGGAGCTTCTTGGCATCGGGAAAATCTTTCACTAGACTGGCGATAAGCTGCTCCTGCTTTTTCGTGGCGGGGCGTTCATCTGGGACGAGCTCCACTCGCTCACGTGTACCAATGTACTTTGCGTAGTTAACCGCCCGCGCACCGCCCTTGATGTACGGGCTTTTGAGGATCAGTCTGGCCATTCACTGCCCACCCGATCTTCCGGATAAATCTTCTCCTCAAAAGACAGCCGACCATTGGTGTGCTTCACGTTGCGTACACTGTCTGCCCTGCGGCGGCGCATATCCTCCTCGGTGAGCTCATAGCTGTCCGCCAGGATGCCCATCACCATGTCCAGTTCTACCGAGTGCTTGTACAGCAGCGAGGCCAGCCGATCCTCGAACATTCCCAGTCGGCCATCCAGCGCGGAGGAGACTGCCCTGGGCAGGATGCCATTGTCCTGAATGGCCAGATGATCCGCATAGAAATTCACCGCCTGTTCCACGAACTGGTTTCGGCTGTGACAGCCCGCCGCCTCATACCACTGGTCGATTTTTCGCTTGGTTTCCGGCCCCATGCGCAGGGCCAGCCGGTCTCTGTTTTCTGTACTCATATTACCTCCAATCTTTCGTAGACGCCGCCCTAATCCGTTGGGACGGCTGGTTTTCTTGGTAATCAGACGCCGTTCGGAGATTTTCAGCTCGAAAGAGACGCCATACAAGAGCCCGCCGGAAAGCGCTGGAAGCCCTTGAAACGGTCCGCACTGCGGACCGATGTGACCTGCCGAGCGTCACTTGCGACGCCGGCTTTTATCCTGCTTGCCCTTAATCGGGCCTTCTGGGCTGCCCTTGTCGGCCTTCTGCCATGCCCAGCCTTGGTTAGGTAGCTGGTTAGGTAGCGGGGGCACTCGGCAACAACGGGCCACACGAGGGCCAACACCGCGTTTCAAACCTTTGAGGTGTACGTTTGTCCACCCGGCCCGCAGAATGGGCACAAACGGCTTCACAGCGCGAAATAGGGGCTGTCACGACTTTAGGCTGGGAGTGGGACCCGATGCGGGTCGGTCAAACGGATTATGCGGCTGGCGCTGGGTCGGGAACTGCTGGGGTACAAAGGGCGGTTCTTGGATGTCGGCGGTCATACTCATCCTGCCGCTTGCGGACACGCCTGCGCGCCGCGTCCAGTCCCAACTGGTCGAGTTGCCGCTGGTGGAATTGATCCACTGCTATCTGCGCCGGCAGGATTGTGTAGAGATTGTTGCCCTTCCACTTCATTCCGCGTTTGTCGAAATAGCTGCTGTGCTCCATCGTGATGAGTCCCGCATCCAGAAGGTTGCTAATATTTTTCATTGTGGTGTTTTTGGTCATGCCTGTCTCGGCGGCGATAGTGTTGTAGCTGGGATGACAGGTGTGTGTTCTGCGATCCTCGATCAGCAGGAGATAGGCGTAGACCATGAACGCAGAGGGTGGAAGGTTCAGCAGAAAAATCTCGTTGGGCAGAGTGAAAAACTTTTTGCTGTCATCGCACTGGAAGATGGGAGTGTACTCGTTGGTGATAAGCTCCCTACCAACCAAACTGACCAGATACTTTTTCACTGTGTCCAATGTCAGGTGAACGCCCTTCGCAATCATTTCTGGCGATAAACTTGTATTACCATGGGAGTGCCGACAGCAGAGATAGGACAAAGTCACAAACTCAATGGGTTTGAGTTTGTATTCCCATACCACGTTGGGGAGTGGGAAGCGATAGTGGCGTGGATCACGCCTGGGCCAACCAATGGGGAGACGACGATTCCTCAATGAACATCACCTCCAGTGTGCCGCTCCACCCACTCCACGAATTTCTCCTTGGGCACTACCATCCGGCTGCCGACTTTGAGCACGGGGAAATCGGGTTCGTGCATCAATTCGTAACCGCTGGACGGTGACACGCCCAGCACCTTTGCCACCGTTGCTGCATTGAGGAACAGCGGCAGCTCGTCATAACTTTTGTACTCAGATAATTTCATTTGGATTCCTTTCATTGAATTTTTGTTGGCCACGCACCGTACTCGTTCCTGCCCCAGAATCTTTCCGCGGCGTTTTCACCCTGTTGGTATGCTCACTCCATCTCTGCCATGGAGGTCTTGGCATACTTCACCCAGGGAGTATGTACTCCGGTGGTGGGTATTCAATTTTCAACGTACAGACTGTCTCAGATGAATTGTCAGATTGAATACCGGTTTCAAATCTGGTATGATTGTAGCAGAGGGCTTTTCCCAGTTCAATAGGTCTGGACTATGTCAGGTACAGAACTTGATTTCAATCCGATACGGAGGGACAGCACGATGTACGCAATCACCGGCGACTATTTTGATTCCTTCACAGCTGTTTTTGGCCCGAAGGAATGTATGCTGAATGGAGAGCGATATCCGCTTGGGCACTTTGCGGTAGAGGCATTGGAGATGGAAGGCAGTCTACTGCGGAAACTGAGGAGTGCCATAGCGGAATTCAAGCCGGAGCTGGAGGTGTTCCTCGCGGCGCGCACTGTTTCCAGCGCCGCAGTAGCGCAGCAGAAGCTGGATGAGGTTTGGGCAGTGTTGGCCCAGCTCCCCGTATATAAAAACTTTGCTCTTTTCCGCAACGGATCGCGCGACTTATTTCACTCCATGCGAGAATACCCAGACCGCACGGATGATTCCGTCACCGAGGGCACGAATTTTCACAGGGCGTTGACTCATTGGCTGGACAGACTGGAGCGTCTGCCGGGTTCGCTGGATGACTTTACCCGCAACACCTTTCTGATGTTGGTGGACTATTTTAAGGAACTGCCCTCCCGTTCCCCGGCGGCATACGCCGATGCCTACGAAAAATACAGGAGGACAGTACACACGGCGTTTGACTATGCTGCGGAGGAAGATGCGATCGACGAGGCCCTGGATACCTTTAGGCTGGACTTCCCAGTCCGGCTTGGGTTCAGGGCCATGGAGACGAAGGAGAGCGGAGTAGTGCTGGGTGAGGAACTGACCTTCGAGGAACTGGCCAGCTTTCTATATACCGATTTGTATAAGGGCATGGCGGCGGGGAATGTACCACGCCGCTGCCACAACTGCAGACACTTTTTCCTGACGGTGGGCGGCTACGACACTGTATATTGCAGTCGAATCGCTCCGGGCGAAACGAAACGCACCTGCCGTCAGGTAGGTGCGCATCGAAAAGAGAAACAGAAAAATGAGGAGCCTATCCACAAGGAATACTTCAAAGCCTACAACCGGCTGAAGGCCAGGAAGAACCGTGGGAGCCTCCGCACCGACAAGTGGAATCAGCAGGTGGCGATGATCCAAGAATGGCGGGATGCGGCGGTGCGGGGCGAGATGAGTGATGCGGAGCTGAAGCAGAAATTGGATGGGGTGTGAACTGCTACCTTTTCTTTGCAGACACTGGTGCAATCCACAAATGCCAATCGAGTGGGAGGAGAAGAAAAATGGAACGCTGTCCATGGTGCTTGGGAAACGAGAAGATGATCCGCTACCACGATGAGGAGTGGGGTGTGCCTGTCCATGATGATCGAAAGCAATTTGAGTTCCTGATGATGGAGGTCATGCAGTGCGGCCTAAACTGGAACATGATGATCCAGAAGCGTGAAGTTTTTCGAAGCTGCTTTGACAACTTTGATTTCGATAAGGTGTCGGCCTACAGTGAAGCGGATATTAAGCGTATCCTGAATACAGAGGGGATGATCCGCTCCCGGAAGAAGATCGAGGCGGTTATCCACAATGCCCAGTGCTTTCAAAAAATACGGGCCGAGTTTGGTTCGTTCAGCGACTACATCTGGAGCTTCACCAAGGGGAAGACCCACCTCTATATGGGGCACCAGAAAGGTAGCATTCCTGCCAGAAACGGCTTGTCTGACCGGGTCAGTGCTGACCTGAAAAAGCGGGGACTGAAGTACATGGGTTCCGTTACGGTCTATTCCCATCTGCAAGCCTGCGGCATTGTCAATGACCACTGGGAGGGCTGTTTCCGCTATCAGGAGCTGCTCGCCTGCGCCGATGTGGCTCAGAAACGCCGGGAGCAGGAGAGGTGACAGGAACAACTGGTTTGGCAGAGCAAGAGGGGGCCGAAGCCATCCACCAGGGATGACTTTGGCCCCTTTCTAATTGGTGAATCGATCGGAGATGCAATAATCTCCAATCAGCCAAGCAGTAATTAGCTGCTCGGCTGATTTTTTGATTTTATTCTTCATCTATATGCTTCTGTTCCTCTTCAGCGCAAACCATTCTCACAACGAAATTGGCGTCATGTTTGCATTTGGAAACAATATACTCCTTGGTTCTATCCGTGATTCCATTTATTTTGTGAAGGTGTCTCATGATCAAATTTTTAATGTATACACCATTAGAATCTATAAGTGTCACTAACTGATGATTTATAACGCCATAATTTTCCGAGTTCCGAGACAGTGCAAGAAGAATACGCGTGGCATTCCATCTTATATCCAAATATTCAGAATGAATCCACTGTAGAACATTCTGAAGAACTATGGCCTCTACTCTGGCTGGCAATATAACTGTATCCGTAGTTTCCAGATATTCAGTAATCAAACGGGTTACTGCAATCGTTGTTGCAACATCGCCCTGAATATATGGCATTAATTCAAGGATGTCACCATATACATCTTTCCCCATGGAAGCATACAGAAACTGCAATCCAATTTTTAAAGAAATGCTGTCAATATTGGAAGAAATAATCGAGTGATCATCAACTTCAATTTCTTCCCGCTGCTCAAACAACTTCTCATATATACCCTGATTGCGAATGTAATCTTCCGGGTATTTTATTACAATACAAATGAGAAGTGCTACTGCATCAAGTTTTGTAGAGATATCTTCTTGGGAAATAAGAAGAGTATCTGCTACCACAGATATAAGCATGTCCAGGGTTTCGGTATCACATACCACCTCTTTTCCCAGCAATATAGCTCTCACAGTAGCAATCTCACGTCTGCCATGCCCAAAATAAGCGCCATTTTTTCCTTGTGTTTCATTACTTTTCTTGATATGCTCTATGTATTCCCGCACAAATGCAGGCATATCCTGCTTTTCGCTTTCGGTAGTTTCTAATTTATAAATACCATTATAATAATTCGGAAGATACTCGGCTATCTTTTTATCCATATCGACCGTCAAATCAATATTTTGCTTTCTAAGAACGCACAAGAAAGTAGGAGCATAGCCGATTTGCTCTCGTTCTTTTTCACTATCAAGCACACTGTTAATATGGTTCACCAAAGCTTGTGCAGATTCAATGCTCATCTTCTGTATATCTATACGATCAGCAATGAACTTAAACATATCAACATACCAGCGGGAATAATGTTTATCAATAAATTGACAGCAAATTTTGCTGAGTGTGTTTTGAGATATACGATAGGCTACTCCCGAAAGGCACGTGAATATATCCTGACCGATAAACACAACAGAATTATCACTACTTAACCAAGTGTCGATTTCACTGACAATAGTTTTTTCGTAATATTCAAAGCACTTATCTTCCAAAAAGTATCCTACGGCACCAAATGCTAATAGCTGACTATTCAACCTTTCATACTTTACTGGATGATTTAAGCAGAAATTCATAATTGACGCTGCTTCATCAGAAGTCATTTTATTTAGAATCTCAGGGTAAGAATTCTGAATGCCCTTAATTTCTTTTTCTTTTCCTGCAAAAATTGCAAGTTTGTACAGGTTGAGTCTGAAATTCCAATCATCATATTTGCAACATAGATAAAATACAAAATCTCTTATCTTCTCATAGATAAGCAAAATATGAGTCAGCGAACCATTATACATAGACAGAATGAGGGAACTTGCAAGCATTTCACCATATTGGTCTAAGTTGTTACCCAGAGCTACCGAATAAGGCGAATCTGTCTTCTTTTTATATAAACCTTCAATGTATTTTTCGTGCAATGATTCATGAAGGCGATCAAGGATCGGATAATAAAGTTCTTCACTACTTTCAGTCAATTCTTTTTGTGCAGGTGTATCAAAGAACTCATTTTTAATTGTACAACGAGTCCAGTGCTGATTCCGCAGATCTATCAGGATATCTTTGATAACCCACATAGGCTGGGCAGTTTCTTTTGCAAGGTTCAACGCTGTTTCAAGGTGTTCCACACATTCTTCGATATTCCCGGCAAAATATGCTTGGATTGCCCGCCAGCGGATCTGAACAATTTGATAATGTTCATCATCTTGCTGTGCTTTCAATGTGTCCAAATACATTGCTGTATTGAAATGCTTGATAGATTTCCCCTCAAATAATATCGGGAGGAACTGAAGCCCCCACTCGTCAAACTCGCTTGTCTTTTCTGTTTCATGTGGATATCTACCTCGAGAATATCCAAGCACAAACTTCAACATGTAGTTTCTACATTTATCCACATTATTTAGTGTAGCTTTAGGAATTGTAGGCAACTGGTATTTTTCTGTTCCAGCAATCTCTACACCCTGAATTTCGTCAGCTCCATCAGATTTCAGAGTAATTCTGCCAGTGCAGTAGTAATGATATACAGCAATGATATCATCAATCAAAGCATGGGCTCCATCTTGACTCAATTCGCTAAAGCTATGAACTGTTTTGCTTTTGGCAAAATGCGCACCCATTAAGCTTTGTTCCAGTGCAGTTTTCTCTTTTTGAGTTTCATCGCAGAAATAATACAATGCTTTAATGTTATACTTTTTGACCGTATCGATTTCAGCCTGCACCCCTGGTTTAATTCCGTCAGCGTTATCGATTAAAAAGATACAAATGTCACTATCTTCTAATGCCCATGTGTAATGATTGCCAGCAGGCAAAGTGGATGCCCCTTTGTTTTCGAAAACGTAGACCTCAGCTAACTGTGTAGCTTCTATCGTACTTTTTAGTTCAGTTCGGACTTTGTCGTATTTTTCCACGCCGCAGATAGAACTAATAAATACTTTTATTTTTTGACCCGGGGGCATCATCAGAGGAGTGAATTTCTCCTCCGCTTTTGTATACTCCCATGAAAGCCCACCAACAGGTGTGCTTAT
>JAIEFH010000288.1 GCA_029067025.1 Oscillospiraceae bacterium
CCTGCGCCCCGCCGTCCCCCGGTTCCGCCTCCACCGTCTCCCGGAGGATGACGGTTTTCTCAGCCGGCCGGGCGGCCAGATACCGCCCCACGATCTCCTCCACCACGCGTATCTGCTCCGGGGTGAGTTCCCGGGGCTCCCGGGCCTCGTCCTCCTGGCCCAGCAGCCAGTCGATGGACACGGAAAACTCTCGGCTCAGGTTCACCAGCTTTTCGATCTCCGGCAGGGCGGCGTCCGACTCCCATTTATAGACCGTCTGCCGGGATACCCCAAGCCGCTCCCCCAGCCCCTCCTGGGAGATGCCCAGCTCCTTGCGCTTCTGGGCAATCCGTTGTCCCACAGTCATGGGCTCCACCTCCTTCGTGGCCCTATCATAGCACAGTTTTCCCCTATGAGGCCACCAATCCGGGGTTATTTTTTTGTCAACCGGGGGTTTACATCCCCATCACTTTGTAGTCTTTTGGGCCGCTTGCACCCCCTCATCCGCAGTATCCTTTCAGCTCGTCTAAAAATTCCCGGTATTCCTCCTCAGACCAGTAAAAGGTCAGCTCATCCTCCGTAAATTCCGTCGGGCTGTACCGCATAAAGTCTGCGCCAATATCATAGCCGAACCTTTTCAATACAGCTTCCGCGAATTCCCGGAAAAACATTCCAATCCCAGTAATGACGTTTCCGTCCTCCACGATTCCCCGGTGTATAAAATTCTCCTGTTCAACAAATTGGAATACCTCGGCCATCTGCATAAAATAGCCCGACGTGAACCTTTTCCCGTCCAAAACCCCCGCCTTCGACAGCAATACGGGGGAGGAGGATATGGCCGCAAATACGACATCCGAACCGGCCCCAGCCCGTAGAAACTCAATCAGCTTCTCGTCGAACAGCGCGGGCAGCGGATTGATCGTCCCCGGCAGGATGACGCAGTCATAGTCCGTGATCTTTGCGTCGGCGGTCGTTTTGGTGGGCAGAACCCGCAAGCCCTCTTCACTCCGATACTCCCTGTTTTCGGTTGCGATGAAATCAATCGTCTCGCCAAACCAAACCGTCAGGGCCGAGGTAAGGCAGGTGATCTCCTGCAGGGAAAAGTCAGGATACAGCATTACCGCAAATTTTCGCATTTCATGTTCCTCCTTTAACGTTCAGACAGACCGTTTTCGGTCAGCTCCAGCACCCGGGTGCACACCTGTTCCAAATACAGCCTGTCATGGGACACACTGATGATAACTCCAGGGAAATCCGCCAGCACCCGCCGGATCACCGGCGCGGACAGGGGCGAGAAGTTCCGGGTGGGCTCGTCCAGCACCAGCACGTTGGCCCCGTTCAGCACCATGGCCAGGAACAGCAGCTTGGCCCGCTGGCCCCCGGACAGCCCCGCCGCGGGGTGCTCCATCTCCTCCGCCTTGTACTTCATGTTCCCCAGCAGGGTGCGGGCCCTTGTCACGTCCTCCCGGTGGCCGGAGGGGGCCAGCAGTTCCACCGGCGTCTTGTCCCCCAGCAGCAGGTCGCCGTAGTCCTGAGGCATATAGGCCGCCCGCAGGTCGGCCCGGGGCAGCAGCTCCTCCGCCACAAGCTTCAGCAGGGTGGATTTACCCACGCCGTTGGCCCCCACGATGCCCACCCGCGACCGCCCGGTGACCCACAGGCGCACATCACGGGCCAGCACCCGCTCCCCGGCCCTCAGTTCGGGCAGATCCAGCCGCAGCACCGTCTTGCCCGCCGGGAAGGCGGATTTCCCCTCATCAAAGGCGGTGAGGATGGCCTCCTCCCACTCAGGGCTCGCGGTCATGTTCTCCTTCTCCCGCTCAAACCGGCGGCCAATGGACTGTACCGCGTGCATCTTCTTTTTCAACAGCCGTCCGCCGTGGGGATCCTGTCGGGAGATGGTGGCCTGCTGGTGGTCCACCTTGTCCCGGATTTTTCGGTATTTCTCCATCTTTGCGTCGAAATCCGCCCGTTCTTTTCGCGCCATCTGCTCCTGGTGGGCAAAACCCGCCTGACGCTGTTCCACGTACTGTTCATACCCCATCCGGGACACCGTGCACCGGGACACGGTGCGCCGCCGCAGCCGCTCCAGATGGATGATGACGTTGGCGGTGTTGGCCAGCAGCGTCTCGTCGTGGGAGATATAGAGTACCGGCACCCGGCACTCCAGCAGGAAGCCCTCCAGCCATTCCAGGGTGGCCAAGTCCAGGTCGTTGGACGGCTCATCCAACAGCAGCACGTCGGGGCTGTCCAGCAGCAGCAGGGCCAGCCGCAGCTTCACCCGCTCCCCGCCGGACAGGGTGGACATGGGCCTCCCGTCCCAGAACAGGTCGGCACCCAGCCCCACCTGCCGGGCGGCCCGGTCCAGGGCCTTGGGGTCGGCGTCCGTAAAGGCAGGGGAGGATTGGCAGAACTCCCACACGGGCAGGGCTAGCTCGTCCGGAGTCAGCTCCTGGGCCAGATAGCCCTTCCGCAGCCCCTTATCCACGATCTCCCCCGTCCACTCCACGTAGGGTGCCACCAGGACAGGGTCATACAGCAGCTTAAGGACGGTGGACTTGCCGTTGCCCTCCTCGCCGATGAGGGCCGCCCGGTCGCCGGGTGAGAGCACAAAGGACAGCCCTTCCACCAGGGTGGTCAGGTCCTTTTTATGGGTGACGGTGAGGTCTTTCACCTGTAACATACGCATCCGCTCCTTTTCGCATAAAAAATCCGTCTTTCATGGCAGAAAGACGGATTACATGACGAAAAGGCAGGGACGTGACAATACGTCCCCGGTCAAGCAAGCCGCCCTTCGCGCCATGAAAACCCAGGCCCATAAAATCAACATGGGCCCCAACTCATTGTTCATAGCTTGAAGTTCGACTTACTTGCGCATCTTTTCACCCTTTTCGGTTTTTTCTAAGTGCCTTTGTTCTCCCCGCCCGAAGGGGGAAAACAAATTACATCTGCAGATTAGTATATCAGGGTTGGGGCCGCGTGTCAACTGCCAGCCTTCAAACATCCCTTTTCAGTTTAAGTGTTGGTAATGCTTGAATTTGGAAATCCTTTGTCAAAATGACAAAATGGGCAGTTGCCCTCAAAGGACAACAGCCCAATAACCTATAAGTTTGGTTTAATCATTGCTTTTCATATATTGATAAAACTGCGTATGCAAACGTCTCATTTCATCAGGGGCATTTATGGAGTGCTGATACATAAATACATTTCCAAAGTTGCTTCTAAAAGCTATAATAAGTCCAATTTTAAGTATAAAAATGGGGGAATAGCGGAAGATATTCATTTTCTTTGGTGAAAGAGCTATTCCTGAATCATGGAGTAAATTAAAATTTCGTTTCATTCGCTTTGCGGTTTTAGTCATTATCTCGCGTTCCCGCCATACCTCTTTTGGCTCTTGGGCTTCATAATAGGCATCCGCAATTGGGACAACCATTGCAAGGTGGCACAACTGCCACTGGTGCATATCTTTCACAATCTGGTATGGTATTTCTGCTTCTTTTAATAACTCCGCTAACCTTAACAAACGTTTTGTTTGACTGCCATCAATTTCAGAAAATGTGGTAGGCTGAATCACGCGTGGCGTAAGAGCCGCTTTTAGCATGCCGTTTTCAAAACTCCCGCCTGCGCCAGGAAATGCAGGGATGATGCGTCCTTTCCCACAAAGCTCTTCCCAGTTGCTATATGGTTCAAGTGTATTTACCATAGTAACGATATTAGGGCTGGTATTCAAACGTAGTTCCTTTAACGCTGTATGTACTTGATTCTCTTTTACTGTCAAAAAAATAAAATCATATTTATCATCTTCTTTCAGGAAGTCGATAATTTTTACTTGTGCTTTATATGTTTTGCCTTTTATTTCATATAGTAAACCGTTTTTTCTGAATGTCTCAAGTCTTTTCCCTCTCGCAAATAAAGTAGTGTCATATCCTGCTTGACCGAATAAAGCTGCATACAGGCAACCAATTACACCGGCACCATAGATTAGTAATCTCATACGATAACCACTCCATCTGATTCTGATTTACCGTTTTTTATTTTACCATATCATCATACCTACAGCAATGGCGTTGGTGAAATCGCCGGAGTTTTAATCAGCAACACTTTTCTCGAAAAGGGATCCTCACACCTCCCGGTTGTAGATGGCGGCCACCGCCTTCCGCCCCCGGAACATGAACAGCCACACCGCGAAGAAGGTCATGCCGCTGAGCAGCAGGCACACCCGCCGCTCGGGCATGATCTCGGCCAGGCTGCCCGCCAGCAGGGTGCCGATGACGCCCCCCAGGGAGGTGAGCATCTGGAAGGTGCCGTTGAACCGGGCCCGCTTGGTGTCCGGGATGTAGGACTGGGTGGCGGCGATGCGGATGTTGTAGGAGGTAATGCCCAGCAAGCCATAGGTAAAGAAGGCGATGGCCATAAGGGGGATGGGCAGATACAGCACGGTCCCCTCCAGTACCTCCACCACCAGATACACCACAATGGCGATGGTAAACTTTTTCTCCGTGGGAAATTTGACCTTATAGTGGATCAATCCGCCTAAAAACCGCCCCGCCACCGCAAAGTTGGACACGATGGTGTACATCGTCACCGCGGCCAGCGGCCACGCGGCAAAGAGGGCGGCGTTGCTGCGGAAAAAGGGCAGATGGAGGCTGTTCCCCCCATTTCCCGAGATGCCGGACACCATGAAGTACAGCGTGATGACCAGCAGGCCCCGCTCCCCTCTGATGTAGTCCAGTCCCTCCTTCAGATCCCGGCCAAACCGCTTCCAGGTGCCCAGACCGTCCGCCGGGGGAGCCTTGTCCATATGGGTCTCCTGATAGCGGATGGTGCGCTCAAAGCAGGCGGCAATGAAGAAGCACAGGGCGTTGAACGCAAACAGGGGCGTGACGCTGCCCAGCCGGTCATAGACCAGGGCGGCCACAGGGGTGGACATGGCCGCCAGCGGCCAGAGTATACTGGAGATGGAGTAGGCCTTGGAGTAGTTCCCCTCGGTGATGAGGTTGGGGTAGAAGCTGTCGTAGGCCACCATATACACCCCGTTGATGGCTCCCACCAGCAAGCAGCCCCCCAGCAGCAGCGGGTAGCTGAACCACCCGGCCCGCAGCAGCAGGAACAGGCCAAAATACAGCGCCGCGGACAGGAAGTCCAGCCGGTAGATCACCTTTTTCCGGCTCATGCGGTCTAAGTACGGCCCCGCCAGGATGGGGCACACCAGCATGGGCAGCTGGTAGCACACGATAAACAGGGAATAGAGGAAGGTGGAGCCGGTGTAGTGCAGCACCATGATGCTCAGCGCGAAGCCGGACAGGGCGTTGCCGATCATGGACACCACGCTGCCCAGCGTGATGATGGTGAAGTCCCGGGTCCACAGGCCCTGCGTTGGTTTGACTGGTTCCATAACGCTCCTTTCTCACGGGTGATCCATCCGCAGCTAAGCAAACCCGTCCGGGTATGCTTGGGGAATTGGTTCAGGCCAAATTGGCGTCGATGTACTGGAGATAGGGCTTCCTGTTTACCTCTCCGGGGTGGGCCAGATACCACGCGAAGGATTCCCGCAGCCCCTCCTCCAGCGGCTTTGTGTCCGGCATCAGCCTCTCCTGGGCCGCCACGTCAAGGCAGTACTCGTAGTCATAAAAGCTGAAATAATTTCTCTGCTCAATTCCACTGTCCACCCGCGCGAACTCTGCCCGTTTCCCGGCGGCCTGATAGCACAGGGCCGCCCAGTCGCGGACAGACACCGTCTCCTTATTCCCCACATTGAATATGTGCTGGGCCGGCTTTTGCTCCAGTATGATGTCCATGAACCGGCACAAATCGTCCACATGGAAAAACTGGAGCCTCATCTCCCCCTCCTGGGGTAAGTAAAATGTTCTGTCCTTCAGCGCGCATTCGAACACAAACGCCTCCCGGTACAGGTTATTCATGGGCCCATAAAGGTATGGCGGGCGGAGGATGTAGGCGTTGGGGGCCCGTTCCATCAGGGCCCGCTCCGCTTCTATTTTGTTGGTTCCATAAACCCCCCAGATTTGGTTCGCGCCCAGCTCCGTGTCCTCCCGGAAGGGCTGGGGGCAGTACTCCGGGTACACGGCGCTGGAGCTGATCAAAATATAGTCGTCAAAGCCTCCTACCGCGTCCAGCAGTCCGTTGACATCGGCCGCGGTGTAGGCTGTGATGTCAAAAATCACGTCAAAATGATGTTGGCGCAGTTGGCCGCCCAGGCTGTGCCTGTCCGCCTCGATCAGCGTGACGCCCTCCGGCTGCGCCCTGCTGTTCCGATTCAGCACAAATACGCGGTATCCCTTTTTGACATAGTACTCCGCCGCGTAGCGGCTGGCAAACACGGTTCCCCCGGTAATCAGCACCGTTTTCATTGTCGTTTCCTCCGTCCATTCTTGATCTATCGCTGACCGTAGTCTCCATTCTAGCACAGGCCATGGCCCGATTCAAGACATCCCGACGAAATTGACACATCTGCCATGCCGCTCACAGGGGCGCGTTCGGCTCCGCCCCGTCGTTTGGGCGGAAGGCGGGCACCGCCTGGGGCCGCCGGGCATAGTCCGCCAACCCGGCCAGGGCGTCCTCCCCCTGGAGGGCAACTGTCCCGTCCCCCTCCTCCACCTGGAGGGAGAAACCCTCCCGGTCGGCTTGGAACAGGGCCGCGCCGGGGATCGGGCGGTCCGCCACCTCGTATCCCATCCGCTCCAGCGCAAGGGTGAGGGCCGCGGGGCCGCAGGCGCACACCGTCCCCAGCCCCCCTTGGTACTTTCCCGCCCGATGGGCCGCCCAGGCGCAGTCCGCCCCGACCAGCAGATCCCATTCCCCCGTGCAGGGTTTGGCCGCCCCATCCGTCTCCACGGGAGTCAGGCGCTTGCCCTGTCCGTCCATGAGGAACAGCTCCACCTGCTCGCCCTCCTGCCGGACGAACAGGGAGGCGGGAAATCCATAGTACTCCGCCAGCCACGCTCCGCAGGCGGCGCAGCCGCCGTCGTGGAATTTCGCCTCGCCTCCGGCCAGGGCCACGCCGCAGCCCGCCGCCCGGGCCAGCGCCTTTGCCAGCTCCCCGCCGCCGCTGCCGATGGCCACCGTGCCCAGTCCGCCCAGCCGCAGGCCCAGCTCGTAAAATTCCCGTCCCAGCTTCCTTCGATCCATGGGATTCCCTCCAATTCGGGGCGGTCACGTCCCCGTTTTTGGAAAGTCTCCCCACTTTTCGGTCGGCTTATTCCTGCCGCGCCCCCTCCTGGGGCGCTTCTTCCGCCGCGTTTTCTTCCGCCTGCTCCTCCTGAGACGGCCGGTTCCGGTACAGCGCCGCCGCCTGCTCCAGCCGCGCGGCAAACTCATCCGCCGCCCAGCCTGGGCCCAGCACCTCCACCCCCGGCCCCAGGCCGAACAGCCAGCCCCACAGCGGCGGGCTGACCACCAGATCCACCGAGGCGGTGAAGTGCTCCTCCCCGTCGGGGATCAGGGCCACCTCCAGCCCGAAGCGGTCGATGAGTACCCCGGCCAGCCGGTTCTCGCACCGCAGCCGCAGCCGGCAGGGCGCCCCCGCGAACATCCCGAAGTGCTTCCGGGTGTAGCCCTCCGCCGTCCAGTCCCCCTGGGGGTGGCCCTTCATGCCGGTGACGGTGATGTCCGCCATCTTGTCCACCCGGTAGTGGCGCACCTCTTTCCGAAGCTCGTCCCACCCGGCCAGGTAGTAGTTCTCGCTGTCCCAGATCAGGCCATAGGGGGTGAGCTTGTACCGCGCCCCCTCCCGGCGGAACACCCGCTCCCGTTTGGCGTTATACTCAAAGTAGCGGAAGGTCACCACCTTGTTGTTGGCGATGGCCCCCTGGAGCTTGTCCACATTGTAATAGATGCTCTCGTTCATGGTCTTGACCCGCCGGTCCACATACACCTGCCGCTGGAGCTGGCGGGCCTGGTGGACGCTGGTCAGCCCCTCCAGCTTGTGGATGAGGGCGTCGCTTTTGCGCTTGGTGAGAAATCGGCTGGACTGCACCGCGTCCACCAGCAGCTTCAGCTCCGCCAGCTCAAAATCCCGCTCCCCGACAAACCAGCCGCCCCCCTTGCCCCGGCGGCTCTGCACATCCAGGCCCAGCTCCCGGAGCTGCTCCATGTCATCGTAAATACTCTTGCGCTCCGCGCCCAGCCCCCACCGCTCCAGCTCCTCCTGCATCTCCTGCCGGGAGATGGGATGCTCCTCGTCGCTGCGCTCCAGCAGGAGCTTGGCCAGAATGGGGAGCTTTCGTTTATAATTGGCGCTCTTGGCCATGGCCACCGCCTCCTTCCGTTTGTTATCCTAGCAAAGTAAAAGTCCGATATTCAGGGATATTATAGCAGATGTGAGTCGGCAGCGCAAGGCAAAAAGAACCGCCCCGGCAAAGCCGGGGCGGTCGGGTCTCAGTGGTGGCCTCCGTGGTGGTCGTCGTGGTGCTCTTCGCCGTGGCTGTGCGCGGCGCCGTTCTGAACAGTCTGGCCGCAGGTGGAGCAGATATAGGTGCCGCCCGTACAGTGGTGCTCCGCCCCTGCCGCGTAGCTCTCACCACAATCGGGGCAGATCGTGGCGGCATGGCTGTGTTCAACGTCTATCGGAAGAACCTCGCCGCAGATGGGGCAGGTATGCGTCCCGCTTGCGCAGTGGTGCGCCGTGCCGCTGACGTAGGTGTCGCCGCAGTCCGGGCAGACATACGTCCCGGGCGCGTCGGACACGGACACAGGGGGCGCGTTATACTGCGGGTCCACCGCCCCGTTGGGGTCGTAAGGCTTGGTGAAGGCCGAGCTGTCCCCGGCGTCATTCCAGTTAGGCTCGCCCACGCCGTAGTTGGGGTCGGCCTCCCAGGGGTGGGCCAGCACCGCGCCGTCGGAGGAGAGGACGTCCAGCGCCAGCCCCCTGTCCGCCACGCGGCACACCAGGCGGCTCACCCGCTCCTCGGTGAGGGCGCGGCTACCCCCGGACACCTCGAGGCGGTAACCGTAAGCGTCCTTCATGAAGCTTACCCGGCGGGTGCTGGCGTCCTCGCCGCCGCTGGGGGTTGCCACAGAGTCATACCCGTCAGCGGTGACGGTGAGGCCCCGGATCTCCTGGGTCACGCTCTCCGGGTAGCCAAAGCAGGTGGGGGGCAGCTGCCCCGCCGTCACGGCGAACTCAAAGCGGTTCAGCGGCCCCGCGCTGCCAAAGATATACGCGCCCCAGAAGGAGCCGTCCTCATACCACGCCGCCCAGCCGGTCAGCTCGTACCCGCCCCAGTCCAGGTGGGTGTTCACCGCGTCCTCGCCGCCCATCAGAGCAATGATCTCGTCCTGGGTCAAACTGCGCTTGGTGCTGCCGTAGGGCACATCCCAGTCCGCCAGTGCGATGCCATCCGCCTCGCCATACTCGATATAGGGCAGGACATAGTAGGCCGCGATGGCGTTTTCCCCGCTGCCGGAAATCACCTCATACCCGCCGATGGTCTTTTCCCCCGGCTCCGTCACGTCGCCGGGCTCCACCAGGGCGATGTCGGGCACGGGCTCGTCAGCGATTTCCGGAGCAACTGGGTCGTAAGCCACAAGGGGATCATAGACTTCCTCCCGGCTCATCCACCACGTCCCCAGGCCCACAACCAGGGCCAGCGCCGCCGCCATGCTCCCGTACCTTTTCCACGGGATGGTTCGCTTCCCGGAGGCTTCCAGCCCCACCAGCCGCTGGTGGAGGGTATCGGATACCCTCACGCCGTCCATATACTCCCTGTATTTTTTCATATCAATTCTCCCCTTCGTCGTCTCGTCGGCACAAGCTGCGCTCCATTCGCTTCCTCCTTCGGAGAAAGCTCATACGCTCCGCTGTGCCTCCTCTCCCCACAAAGCCTGAAGATCGGCTTTGCGGGGGCCCCATTTTATTCGCCCTCTTCACCGTTCAGATAGCGTCTTAACGCGTCCCGGGCCCGGCTGAGGTGGGAGCGCACCGTCCCGGGCCGCTGGCCCAGGATGGCCCCGATCTCCTCCGAGGTGTAGCCCTCGTAATAGTGCAGATGTACCGCCGCCCGCTGGTTGGCGGGCAGGGCCAGGATGGCCTCCATCAGCTCCCGGCACTCCGTGTCCGGGGCGGGGTACACATCCAGCAGCTCCACCGCCGGATGGCGGTGTCGCTGCCGCAGGACGCTCTTGCAGCGGTTGGCCGCCACCTTCAGCAGCCACGCCTTCTCATGATCGCTGTCCCGGAGTTCAGGGCGTTTTTCCAGATAGCGCAGGAAGGTGTCCTGCACCGCGTCCTCCGCCTCATGGGCGTCGCCCAGAATAGCCAGCGCCGCCCGGAACAGCGTATGTTCATGTTTGGTCACCAATTCTTCCAACCGGTTGGAGTGGTTCATGTCGTCCCTCCTCTCTGCCTATAACACGCCCTGGGGCCGCAAATTGCTGCACCAGGGAGAAAATTTTTTGTTCTGGCCTTTCCTCTCCGTATATGATATACTAGATTTGCCAATCACGCAACGAAGCAAAAAGGAGTGCCATCATGGAAAATGAACTGCGCTTAGCCGTCCTCATCGACGCGGACAACGCCCCCCGCACCGCCTTAAGGGAGGTCATGGCGGAGGTGGCGGTGTACGGCTCGGCCACCATCAAGCGCATCTACGGCGACTGGACCGCCCCCAACATGGGCAGTTGGAAGCCTCTGCTGCTGGAACACGCCATCACCCCCTTCCAGCAGTACAGCTATACCACCGGCAAGAACGCCACCGATTCCGCCATGATTATCGACGCCATGGACATCCTGTATTCCGGCAACTGCGACGGGTTCGTGCTGGTGAGCAGCGACAGCGACTTCACCCGCCTGGCCACCCGCTTGCGGGAGGCGGGGATGAAGGTGTACGGCATGGGGGAGAAAAAGACGCCCAAGCCCTTCATCGTGGCTTGCGACAAGTTCGTGTACATTGAGTCGCTGAAGGCCGCCGAGCAGGCAGCTCCCGCGCCCTCCGGCAAGACGGCGAAAAAGAAGTCTCCGCCCCCGGCGGAGACCGCCACACTGTCCGTTAAGGAGCTGATCGCCCAATCGGTGGAGGATCTGGCGGACGAGGACGGCTACGCCTATCTGGGCGATCTGGGCACCCTGCTCATCAAGAAGCAGCCTGACTTCGATTCCCGCAACTATGGCTACACCAAGCTGTCCCGGTTTATCGCCGCCCTGGACGGCTTTGAGATCGACGAGCGTCACAACGCCAATTATCAGGGCACCCAGGTATTTGTGCGCAACAAAAAGTAAAGCATAAAAACATCCCCCCTCTTTGGGGCAACTCCCGTAAGGAAGTTGCCCCAAGGGTCGGGGCCGTAAATGTTACCTGATTTGGATAGCGTAGCTTCGGCTACGCTGTCTTTTTCTTGTGTTTCTGCATGGACTGATAGCAGGCCATATATTCCTGTTCCAGTGTTTCCGGCTCCGGCGCTACCCATAAGCCGATGGTGTTGTAATAGATGTCTACCCTCTGGCAGCGTTTACCGTCCACCTTTTCCGGCTTAGATACCACGATTTTCTCAATAAATTCGTGGACGATTTCAGGCGTCAGCTCCGTCAGCCGAGTCACCCGTCTGGCTTTCTCGATAAACTGTTGCAGGTCAGCGGCCTTGTTCGTAGTAGCTTCCAAACGAGCCTCCATTTCCGGGATAGCCGCTTTCAACTGCCGCTGCTCGTTCTCCAGCGATACCGTCAGTGTGGCAAACCGTTCCTCAGAAAGTAAGCCCTTGGATAAATCCTCGTAGCTTTTTTGGATAATACGGTCAATCTCCACTACCCGCTGCGTGGCCTTGTCCAACTCCCGGCTTTTGGCAGTCAAAGCCTTCTTCTCTTGCAGGCCGAACCGCTCCATTTGCTCCTGTGCAAACTGCTTTTCGTAGACCTGGACATACCACAAAAGCCGTTGCAGCCCTTCAAGTACAAGCTGTTCTACAATCTTTTCCCGGATATAGTGCGCAGAGCACAGATCAGTATTCTTACGGTAGCCGGAACAGAAAAAGTAGGCTTGTTCTCGTTTGTAGTTGTTAGTGGCGCTGTACCCCAGCTTGTTTCCGCAGTCGGCGCAGTAGAGCAACCCGGAGAACATGCTCACAGCACCCGTCCTTGTGGGCCTGCGGCGGTGCTGGCGGAGATTTTGGGCAAGGGCAAAAGTCTCCCGGTCAATGATGGCGGGGTGGGTATTGGGGAACACCTTCCACTCCTCCTGCGGTCTGTCCAACTGCTTTTTCAGCTTGAAAGACTGCCGGTAAGTACGGAAGTTCACGGTGTCACCCACATACTCCTGCCTGTCCAAAATTTCCGCCACTGTGTGCGAACACCACTTATGCGGATATTCGGGAAGTTTGGTCGGACAGTTCACACCAATACTGCGCAGGTGCTCGCTGGGTGTCAGCACACCGTCAGCTTTCAGTCGCTTGGCGATTTGCGTAGGCCCCAGGCCGCTGATACACATCTGGAATATTCGCCTAACGACCTCTGCGGCTGATTCGTCCACGATCCACTTGTTCTTGTCTGCCGGGTCCTTCTTATAGCCAAAAGGAGTGTTGGTGGTCAGCGGTATCCCAGCGTTGCCACGGCTCTGCATGACCTTCCGAACCTTATCACTGGTATTTTTTGCGTGCCACTCATTAAAAAGGTCTTGCATTGGCACGATGTCGCTCACTCCACTGGCAGTGTCGATGTTGTCCATGATGGCGATATACCGCACGTTCAGCCGAACAAAATCTTCCTCCAACAGTTGGCCCACCACAAGGCGGTTTCGGCCCAGCCTGGAGTGATCCTTGACCACCAGATTAGCTACAAGCCCCTGTTCAGCCAGTTCCATGATTTCCATAAAGGCTGGACGGGTAAACGTAACCCCGGAATAGCCGTCATCAAAGAAAAATTGGGGGTTGGGTAAACGGTTGTCGCTGGCGTACTTCTCTAAAATAGCCCTTTGGTTCTGGATGCTGCCTGAGATGCCCTCTTTCTCATCGTCACGGGATAAACGGGCGTATAACGCTGTGATTCGCTGATCTGGCTGCTGTTTTCTTCTCAAAATATACTCCTTTCCGCAGCCGGATGTGATATGAATTGCAAGGTACTGTTATCATACCACATCCGGCGCTAAACTTCAACACTTTAATGTGTGATATTGCGATTGAGGATTCGATTTACTTTTCCCTCTGCACTTTCAGTGGCATCGCCACTGAAATGGGCGTTGACGGTGTAGACAGTGCCGTTGATCTCTCGCTCAAAACTGATTGGGTGACTGTATTGGTGCTTTTTCAGCCAGTCCAACCGGTCAGCATGGGACAGGCCGGCGAGAAAAGCCGCTGTTTCATCAATTTTTTCCATCACTTCATCAAAAATTTCTGCCTGCCGTTCCGTTAGTTCAATCGTGTGAGACATGGGCACAACCCTCCTTAAAAACGCTACGGACAATTTCTGCCGCACGATCAACCTCATCCAGCGCCCTGCGCAGGGCGGGAACATCCAGCTTACCGCTGTTGGCTCTGACAAGCACATCCTCCACTTTCAGCCCAGCTTGGTGTGTGACGGCAATCAGGGACGGGATGTCCACCTGCGGGCCAGGCTTGACTTCTGCCGTCAGAACTTTCATACGTACATACTTGGAACGGTCAAGTCCAATCGCCGACGCCTTGCGATCCAAATTTCGCAGTTCCTCTTCGGTGAAGTGGATACGGGCTTTCTGATCTCTGGTTCTTATGTGTCGCTCATCCTTTCTGATTTTGGGGTTTCAGGGAACTCCCTGACAAGCGGTATTGGGGGATTTGTACCCCCCAATACGTTGCTTGTTAAGACAATACCGTTTCTTTCCCACCCGTTCTTTGATTTCGATCCGCCGTTCTCCCCAAACAAGGTTCCTGTCCCTTTTCAGCGGCGTTGTCTCGCTCGCTCCTGGTGTGGAGGTCATGGCGGAGTACCTTTGTTCAGCCGGTCATTCAGTTGTCAGGAGCAAAAAAGAAGCCGATACATAGACGCACCAACCCCAGCGGGAGTTTTCCTCTCGCTGGGGTTTTTGTGTGGTTGTCTATGTACCGGCTGAAAAGCCGTATTCAGTTCGCTCTATGTGGAGGTTTCAGTTTAACATAGAAGAATAGGGATTGTCAATACGTGGCTCAGAGATTTTAGTGTCAAAACAGTATTACAAGATAATTCTATTGTGCTTGAATTAGTTCGGCAATTTCGGTAGAGATTTCCTCGATAGTGTTAATCGCCGTATTACGTGCAAGTTTATCCGCTAAGGAAGGGCTAAAGTCAATTACTTCTTTCTTAGTTATATTATGCCATATAGGAAGTACAATTTGTTCCCCAGAAACTGCTTTCGTAATGATACCATCCAATTCGTAATTCGTCCAACCCTTTTTTATAAAATCTTTTGAAACAACAACAATACCGAATCTACTATTAGCAAGTCCCTTATCTATTTTTCTGCGTAAACTATCTCCAATTTTCATTTCAAATTCATCGTACCATACTTTGATTCCTTTATCTCTTAGTGAGTTAGCAAGAGGACGGACAACTTCATCTTTGTCCTCGGAAGCGTGTGAAATGAATACGTCATATTCAGGTTCTGTATCAATATCAAAATCTATTCCAAATCCACGATTATGTATTAGAGATGGAACTGATGATAAGGGGCGTTGATTGATTGTCGGTAATGCTGTAGGCAATACTCGTACCGAACTTTTAACATTTCCTCGCAATCCCCGCAAGTCAATGGCCACATGCCAATGTCCTGAATGAGTTGTTTGCAAGCGAACAGGCGATTGCTTAGCGAGCCCACCAATATACCGATACTGTCTCCCATTTTTATAGTTGTTGAAATTAGAAGAATCAAGTAGTTGTACATTAGCAGCATTTCCCTGTAAAATGATCTCAACTATACGCCCCCGGTCAAGATTTCCTAAATCATAGTGTGTAAAATTCAAAATTTTTGCTTCCTTTCGTAAATATTATTTTCTTGGCCCTAAAAATTTGTCCCCATTCAAATGAATCATATGGTCGGGCATATCCGCAATCCATACTTCAGTTTCCCAAGCCAGCATTTCGGAAAACTTCTTGAAAGTCTTAAAATCAAGGAAAGCTGTTACATAGATTTTCCCTGCCCTTACACCCTCGGTCATTTCCTCGATTTCTTTAATACGTTTAGGCTCCATAGGCCCAACGGAGGTTACTGATTCGATAAAGTACAGCCAGTTCTTTTCCTTGGAGTAGAGAACAACGTCAGGCATTTTATCGTGAAGCGTAATTGCAAACCCTAACTCTTGAAGTTTAGCCACATTCTTTACTAAATCTTTTTCTGTTGTATCACCAACATAAAGGCATTTTGAATCGGGAGCAAAACGAGGTGCAAATTCTTCAATAATTGCTTTTTGCAGCTCATTATGTTTGCCGGGAGAAAAGGTGAAATCTTCCCCATTAATCTGAACAGGCATTTTTCTCATCGTACGCTTAGAAGCATAGAGACTAACCAATGTTTCATGAGAATTTAAAAAATCTGCCTTAACAGTTTGCCAGCTTTCGGTTCCATAGTTGCGGATAAGCGAAAGCATTTCATCTGTCAAGCGGTAACGATAATTTGGACTGTTCGTAGCCTTTCCATTGTCTTCAATAAAAGCTGCATTTCTAAAATGGTGCATCGCCTGTTTACGGAAAGTTTCTCGACTATTCTCTGCGTATGCAACACCATAATACTCTCTGGTATAAGCAATAACATCGTGGATACGAATCCACTCATTTGTTGCACTCAACCATAAGTCTTGCTCCTTGATATTTGCCATTGCTAAAAGGACAAAGCAACATAAATCGGCCTGCTGTTTAACTGGCACTTGCAACTCTTTCAGTATCGCTCTTGCTTCCTCGATTTTGCTCATAAATGAAACCCCTTAGAATTTGATCGCAACGTTCTTCTGTCATGTCCTGCGCCCTTATCAATTCTTTGCCCATTAGTTCTATACTTGCTAACGGGGGAACAGGCATTGAGTTTACTTCGGTAGAATTAACCTGTGTTGAACCATTTAGTATTCTGTAATAGCAATCATAGAGCGTGGAGTTAAACAGTACATACAAACCGTAAACTATGCACTCTGATAAGTCTTGCAACCCACCAATAAAATTGATTTTGTTTTGAGTGCTAATATTTGCATAATCAGGATATTTCCTCGCTAAATACACACCACACTGTAGTCGCCGATGCTCCTCTTTTGCGGTAAATCTCTTTACAAATAAGTAATTTGCATTTGGTTGTAATAATCCTGCTTGATCTGTAGCAATATATTCATGCTCCTTCCCAATGGGAAAAAGAATTTTTCCAGCTTGGATGTGCTGTGAATAAAAGAGTGGAACGGCACTATCTCCTGCAACATCACGCAATACATTCCTGTTCCTAAAATCGACAGTCAGACCAGTTTTCATCCTTAAGCCTATACTTGGTAATGTATCCCCCCACTGATTAAGCTGTTCAAGAGTTTTTACCTCCTGTTCGTTTGTGACCAAGTACACATAGCAATCCTCGCCTGAAATTACCGTGGTGTAAGGTGCTTCAAAGGTCGTTATGTCAGAGAAATCATTATTGCTTTGTGTTGTTGTAATCGCTACTTTAGAGGGCTTTTGGGTGGATTTGCGCACCTTTATTATAATGGTTTCTTGCAAAACACTTTCCTTGTCAAATACTTTATCACGGCTAACAAATAAGTGAATATGCTGTAAAGTACCTTCGTTCAGAAACTTTTGACGAAACCTTTTGAAATAAGCTCCTGATGTCCAAGAACGAGGAATGATATATACCAATTCGCCATTATGAATAAGATTAAACAAACCCATAGCAGCAAAAAGAAAATATAAATTAGGTGCGCCATAGCAAACATCAGGCATAGCTTTTGCTTCTGGGGAGTTCTTAGCCATTTTCATATATGGCGGGTTGCCAACCACCATATCATATTTTAAGGGACTCGGATTTGCCCCGATCATCCCATTATAGTCCAATATTTGGCTTAAAATATAGTTGTTTTCCCGTATTTCATAGTTGACTTGAATGGTCGAATTTTGGCAGACCCAATCTAAGTTAGTTTTTAATAAATCGATAACTTTTAAATCGTTTTCATAGCAAACCAAATGGACAGATTTGAGTTGAGGTATCCCTTGCAATCTTTCGAGCAGAGCGATTGATAGTATTCCAGAACCCGCTCCGGGATCAAGAATATATAATGTTGTTTTACCGGCAGGCACGTCAAATAAACCAGCCATGAATATAGCCGTTTCTTTGCTTGTAAAGAACTGACCATACTTTTTTCGCTGGGATTTCAGTATTTGTTCAATATATTGGTTCGTAGTTTGAATAGCAAAATCAAGTAGGTTCATTTTCAATAAACTCCATCACATCACCAATATCACAGGCTAAAGCAGTGCAAATTTTACAAAGGCTCTCCAAAGAAACGAATTCATTACGGCTCATTTTAGCCAACACATTAAAACTAACGCCTGCAACATTTTTCAAATCTGTTTGATTCATCTTTCTATCTATAAGCAGTTTCCATAATTTATCATAGCTAATAGTCATTTTGGCGCTCCATTCATCAGAACTGTTTATATCATAACACATATTAAACGAAAGAGCAAGTTGTACTCATATATTCATGAGAAATACTGCTGTGCAATAAGAAGATGGCAGGACGATGATTACCGTCCTGCCATCTTTTTACGTGTAAATTAAATTGGTATTGACAATTTCTGCTGCTCTATTCTGAACAGTATTCATTTTCCTTACCCATTCAAGCTGATTACTTGCCTTCAAATGTTCCGTAATCTTCTCATGATCTGCTATTTGTTTTACAAGCTGAGAAAACATATCCTGGGCCTGCTGGTCGATTTCGGCCAGATAGCTGTTCAACTTGCCTGATAAGAGCATAGCGGTATAAAAAGATTGGCGATGCTTCTTCAAGTAACACAAATGCCGTTGTCCCCAGATACCAACAGGTACGCTTTCTGGAACAGAGAGGTTGGGTAAGAAATAATCACCCTGCTGGTAGTAGGTTCCATCCATTTGCTCAAATGCAGACTTTTCCACGGTATTTACCTCCAGTGTTGAGTATTCCTGCAATTCAATCACTTTTGGCTGTCTACAAATAGTAAGGGAGAGGCAACTTCCTTACGTTACCTCTCCCTTCGAGGGGGGATGTTTTTATGCTGTGGATTGCCGCTTAGGCGTACAGCTCGATGAGCTTCTGGAGGTGCCTCCCCAACGCGTCCTGTGGACGCGCTGGGGGCCCCATTGTTTTAATGCTCGGGCGAAATGAATTCGCCCTGCGCAATTCTCCGCTTCGCTCCGAATTCACGGCGCACTCGCGCCGTCCCGCCTTCGGCGGGTGGGAGCACAGTTTACGCGTACAGCTCGATGAGCTTCTGGAGGTGCTCCCAGCGGGCCATGGCGGCCGCCTCGTTCTCCTTGAACAGCTTGTCGGCGCGCTCCGGGAAGGAACGGGTCAGGGAGGAGTAACGGGCCTCGTTGAGCAGGAACTCCTGATAGCCGCCGGCGGGGGCCTTGGAGTCCAGGGTGAACGGGTTCTTGCCCTCGGCCTTGTTGGCGGGGTTGTACCGGAACAGGTTCCAGTAGCCGCAGGCCACGGCCTTCTTCATCTCGCTCTGGCAGTTGGCCATGCCGCCCTTGATGGAGTGCATCTCGCAGGGGCTGTAGCCGATGACCAGGGACGGGCCGTGATAGGCCTCGGCCTCGCGGATGGCGGCCAGCGTCTGGTTCGGGTTGGCGCCCATGGCCACCTGGGCCACGTATACGTAACCGTACTGCATGACGATCTCAGCCAGGGACTTCTTGCTGATGTTCTTGCCGGCGGCGGCAAACTGCGCCACCTGGCCGATGTTGGAGGACTTGGACGCCTGTCCGCCGGTGTTGGAGTACACCTCGGTGTCGAACACGAAGATGTTGACGTCCTCGCCGGAGGCCAGCACGTGATCCAGTCCGCCGTAACCGATGTCGTAGGCCCAGCCGTCGCCGCCGAAGATCCACACGGACTTCTTGTTCAGGTACTCCTTCTGGGCCAGGATCTCCTGGATCAGCTTGCAGGCATCGCAGTCGCAGTACTCCTTGCCAGCGTCCTTCAGCTTCTTGCCGTAAGCCTGGACTTCCTCCTTGGGGCAAGCAAGCAGCTCGTCCGCGGTGCACAGGCCCTCTTCCAGGGCGGCGATATAAGCCTTGGTGGCCTCCTGGTTGGCCTCGCCGTCGTCCATGGTGTCCAGCCATTTCTGGGCGGCCTCCTTCAGAGGCGCGTAAGTCCAGTCAACGGCGATCAGGGCGCGGGTCTTGTCGGCCAGCGCGTTGCGGATGGCCTTCTGGCCCAGGTGGATGCCCAGGCCGTGCTCGGCGTTGTCCTCAAACAGGGAGTTGGCCCACGCCACGCCCTTGCCGTCCTTGTTGACGGTGTAGGGGGAGGTAGCGGCCGGACCGCCCCAGATGGAGGAACAGCCGGTGGCGTTGGAAACGTACATACGCTCGCCGCACACCTGGGTGACCAGGCGGGCATAAGCGGTCTCGGCACAGCCGGCGCAGGAGCCGGAGAACTCCAGCAGGGGCTGCTTGAACTGGCTGTCCTTGACGGAGCCGGTGCCCTCCATGTCGGCCTTGGGAGCAACCTTGGCCACCATGTAGTCGAAGGCGGGCTGACGGCCGGCTTCCTTCTCCAGGGGCACCATGCTCAGGCTCTTGGTCGGGCAGACGCCCACACAGACGGAGCAGCCCATGCAGTCCATGGCGCTGACGGCCAGGGAGTACTTATACACGCCCTTGCCCTTGCCGGCCTTGACGTCCACGATCTGGGCGCACTCGGGAGCGGCCTTGGCCTCCTCCTCGGTGAGCGCGAAGGGACGGATGGTGGCATGGGGGCAGACATAGGCGCACATATTGCACTGCACGCAGGTGTCGGAGTTCCAGGCGGGAACACTGACGGCCACGCCGCGCTTCTCATAGGCGGCGGCGCCCTGCTGGAAGGTGCCGTCCACGTAGGGCTCGAAGGCGGACACGGGCAGGCTGTCGCCGTCCATGCGGCCCACGGGCTCCATGACGTTCTCCACCATCTTCACGGTCTCGGGACGGCCCTCCAGGTGCTCGCCCTTGTCCTCGTCCTGGGCGGTGGCCCAAGAGGCGGGAACCTCAAACTTCTTGAAGGCGGAAGCGCCGATGTCGATGGCCTTGTGGTTCATATCCACCACGTCCTGGCCCTTCTTCAGGTAGGAGTGGGTGGCGGCGTCCTTCATGTAGCCGATGGCCTCTTCCTCGGGCATGACCTTGGCCAGCTTGAAGAAGGCGGACTGGAGGATGGTGTTGGTGCGCTTGCCCATGCCGATCTCGATGGCCAGGTCGATGGCGTTGATGGTGTAGACCTGGATGTTGTGCTTGGCAATGTAGCGCTTGGCCACGGCGGGCATATGCTTATCCAGCTCCTCGTCGGACCACTGGCAGTTGATGAGGAAGGTGCCGCCGTCCTTCACGTCGCGGACCATGGGGAAGCCCTTGACGATGTAGGCGGGGACGTGGCAGGCCACGAAGTCGGCCTTGTTGATATAGTAGGGGGCGCGGATGGGCTGGTCGCCGAAGCGCAGATGGCTGATGGTCACGCCGCCGGTCTTCTTGGAGTCGTACTGGAAGTACGCCTGCACGTACTTGTCGGTGTGGTCGCCGAT
>JAIEFH010000289.1 GCA_029067025.1 Oscillospiraceae bacterium
CCCCTACACCAACTGCGACCACTGTGCCGGCTGGGCCATGCTGTGCTCCGATGCCGCCTTCGGTGATCTCCCATGGCGGCAGATTTATAACCCCCACTGGGAGGATATCCAGGTAGGCGACGTAATCGACTATCGCAATGAGCAGTCCGGCCACGCCATCGTGGTGATTGAAAAAACAGACGAGTACGTGAAGGTGACTGAAAGCACCACAAACAACCATGCCCGGTGGGGCGGGCAGTACCCCCGCTGGTGGCTGGAACAGCAGCCTGGATATTGTCTGAACACGCGATACCCGGAATAACATCCACAAAACGTAAGCGGGCGGCGCTCCGCGTGGAGCGTCGCCCCGATTTTGTCTGCCGTTTCTGTCCCTGTATCCCGACGTGCTATGCGAGTTCTGGCCGCAGTTGGGCCCGCTGGTAACGCTGGAGCAGCATAACCCCTGGCACTGCTGGGGCGGCTGGGAGCATACCATCCATGCGGTAGACGCCGCGCCCGCTGATGTGACCCTGCGACTGACCATGCTCCTCCACGATATTGGAAAACCCAGCTGCAAATCCACCGATGAGCAGGGCATCGACCACTTCTACGGCCACCCGGCGGTGAGCGCCCGGCTGGCGGATCAGATGCTCCGGGCGCTGAAGTTCGACAACAAAACCCGGGAGCGGGTGGTGCTCCTGGTGGAGCGCCACGACGCGCAGCTGCCGCCCAGGAACCAGGTCATCCGCCGCTGGCTCAACCGCCTGGGGCCGGAGGCATTCTTTCAGCTTCTTGAGGTCAAGCGGGCGGATAACATGGGCCAGGCCCCCGGGAAGGTACAGGACTGTCTGGCGGAGCTGGACGAAATCAGGGCCAAAACGGAACAGATCCTGGCAGAGCGGCAATGTCTCACGTTGAAGGATCTGGCTGTGGACGGGCGGGACGTCATGGCGGCAGGTGTGGCCCCAGGGCCAGAAGTAGGCAAAGTGCTGGAGAGACTGCTTGAACTGGTACTCAATGAGGATGTTCCCAACGAGCGGGAAATCTTAATAGGACTTATAGATAGAATACTTCTGCAACTATAAAAAGTTTTTCTTAACCAGCCTATATCCACGTCACCCAGCGGATGAAGCGAGAGGCGGCGGACACCATTGGGAGCGTTATCGACCAGGCCATGTGAGAAAGTCAAACGCAGAAAAGGGCAGGAGCAGATGGGAATCCCCGTCCGCTCCTGCCTACTTCATTGTGCTCCACCCACCATCTGTTGGAGGGAGCCCCCTTCACCAGCTGGTGGGGTAATTGAACAAGACGAAGGTAGAACAAATAAAACACCCTCACCGACACCCCTCCGCACGCGTGATTTGTTCCTCTACGTCTTTTCCGTCTGCCTTTTTAGAAAATCCCGCAGCGGGGCCAGCTCCTGCCGGGCATCCCACACCTCCAGCGCAGCGTAGTATTCCTCACGGATGATAACGGATGAAAGCCCATAAAAAACCTCCCCATGCTGTCCGCTCCATTGTGTCCTATCGGCGTATGGGTCACGGTCTGGGTCTTGCGCTGAACCAAATTTTGACCCATACGGTTTTGTGCTGAAAAAGTAACAAAAACGCCTGATTTCGTAAGAAATCAGGCGTTTTCTGGTGGAGACTACAGAACTCGAATCTGTGACCTCTTGCGTGTGAAGCAAGCGCTCTACCGGCTGAGCTAAGCCTCCATATTGGTGACCCGGACGGGAATCGAACCCGTGTTACCGCCGTGAAAGGGCGGTGTCTTAGCCGCTTGACCACCGGGCCGCGGGTGCCCAAGGCGGGCGGTATCAGAACGGGGGACCCGAAGAAGCGGCATCACCGCTTCTTCGGGATGGTAGCGGCGACTGGATTCGAACCGGTGACAACTCGGGTATGAACCGAGTGCTCTAGCCAACTGAGCTACGCCGCCATGTTGCCGCCCCGACAGGGGCAAGAGTTACTATACATCATTTTCTGAGAAATGTCAACCCTTTTTTCCGCAAACAAAGGCTTTTATAACGGAGGATTTTCGCTTTCTCCGTCCCGACAGGCCAGCTCTGCCTGGAAGTCCGCCGCGGCCCGCTTGGCGGCGGCGATCTTGTCCCAGCTCTCCAGATATTCCTTGGCGTATTTGGGGTTGTTCAACCGGACAATCTTCCGCTCCGCCGGATCCACCAGCTTGGTGATCCCCCCAGCCCCTAAGGACAGCACGGTCTGCAATTCCTCCATCATCACGATGTTGTAGGCGCACACCGCCCCCGGCTTCGTCCAACCCACGTTTTCAAAGGAGCCGGACATATACTTCTGCCGGTAGAGGTAATAGGGCGCGTATCCCGCCCCCCGCAGGCGCTGGTCGGCCAGGGCCAGCATGGCCTCCACCGTCTCCGGCGCGCACAGATCCCCGCTCGCCTCAGTGAGGCCCGTCTCAGTGAGCCGGGAGCCCTTTTTCAGCGCCAGGGTGTGGACGGTGATATTGGCCGGATCCATGTCCAGTACGCGATCCAGCGTCCGTCCGAAGCCCTCCAATGTGTCGGTGGGCAGTCCGGCGATGAGATCCATGTTCACCATGCCGCCGAAGTGTTTTTGCGCCAGCCCCATGGCTTCCACAATTTCCGCAGCGGTGTGGGCCCGGCCCATGGCGCACAATACCCCGTCCTCCATCGTCTGCGGGTTGATGGAGATGCGGTGGATGCCATGGGCCTTCAGCGTCTCCAGCTTATCCGCGGTGATGGTGTCCGGGCGGCCCGCTTCCACAGTGAACTCGGAACAGCGCTCCATAGGCAGAAAATTTTCCACAGCGGACAACACACGGTCAAGCTGTTCCGCCGACAGGGTGGTGGGGGTGCCGCCCCCCATATACGCTGAGCCGATGCGCAGCCCCCGCTCCCGGAGCAGGCTGCCCGCCAGCTCGATCTCCCGGCACAGCGCCTCCACATAGGGCTCCACCAGCGCCAGCGACCGCTTCACGTCGGCGGAGATAAAGGAGCAGTAGGCGCACCGGGTGGGGCAGAAGGGCACGCCGATATAGAGGGCCAGGCCGCCCGGCTCAAGCCCCCGCTTCACGTCCAGCGCCGCCCGGGCGCACTCCACCGCCAGCGCCGCCCGTGGGGCGGACACGCGGTACACATCCCGAAGCTCTTTTTCCGCCTGCTTTGCCGTTTTCCCCGCCAGCATCGCCTTGGTAGGCAGCTTAACGGGCCGTACCCCGGTGAGGGAACCCCAGGGCAGCTCATGGCCCAGCAGGGCGGTGCCCGCCTTATAAAAGGCCTGCTTCAAGGCATGGGATACAGTGTGGTACACCGCCTCCTCCGGCTCATCCAGCTTTTCCGAGGGGAAGCGTACCACGCCGTTCTGATAACGATCCTCCAGCTTTACCAGCACACTCATGCTGGCCAGCTTCGCGCCTCGGCTGAGGGCAATCACAACGCCCTTTTCTCCCGCCATACTTTCCGGCGGGGCAGAGGGATACGAGGTATCTGGATACACCGTATCTGGATACTCTGGCTTTTCCCCGGGGAACAGGGTCAAAAGCATCTGCTCGGTGGGAAAGCGGTATCTCTCCGGCTTCCAGAGCCAGTTATGTTCAGTGAACCAGATCTTCATCTGCCCATCGCCATGCGCAGGCAGTAGTTGCTCTTGCGCTCCCGCTCCAAAGTGGACTGCCCCTCGTGGCCCGGCATCACCCGGTAATCCCCCTCCAGCTCACCCAGCCGCTTCAGGGACTTCATGATCTGCCCCTCGTCTCCCCCGGGCAGATCGGTGCGGCCCATGGAGCCTTCGAACAGGGTATCCCCGGTGAACAGCACATCGCCGGAGCGCAGGGTCACCGAGCCGGGGGTGTGTCCCGGGGTCTCCAAAACTTCCACATCGACGCCCGCGATGTTCACCACGTCCCCCTCCTTGTACGGGGTGACGTCCCCGAAGGAGCGGACGGTGGGGAAGGTCTGGCCAAAGACCTGGGCGGTATCGCCCTCCCCGATATCGGCGGGATGGCAGTAGACAGGCAGGTCGGGCCACTCCTCCCGCAGGCCGGGAATGCCCAGGATGTGGTCGAAGTGCCCGTGGGTGAGGAGGACGGCCTCCGCCTCCAGCCCATTCTGGATCATCCACCGGGCCACCTGCTCCCCCTGGTCGCCGGGGTCCACGATGCCGCATTTATAACCCCCGTCCTGGCGGAAAATATAGCAGTTGGTGCCGATCTGGCCCAGCCGCAGCACACTGATTTCCATAGCTACCACCTCAAATATATTCTCACTGTCCATCATACGATATTTCGGTTCATTTGTAAATAAAAACCGTCCGGCAGTATGCCGGACGGTTTTCGCTTTACATCTTACTGGGGTCGTAGGCCACCACCGTGCGGCGGTTGGGCTCGGTGCCGGTGGAGAAGGTGGACACGCCGGGGTAATCCTGAAGAGCGGTGTGGATCACGTGCCGTTCATAGGCGTTCATGGCCTCCAGGGTGATGTTCCGGCGGTACTTGACCACCTTGCCCGCCGTCTTGCGGGCCAGGCGGTTGAGGGACTCCTCCCGGCGGGCCCGGTAGCCCTCGGCGTCCACATGGATGCGCGCCCGGTGGCTGCGGCCCTTGTTGACGGCGTAGCCGGTGAGCTGCTGGATGGCGTCCAGGGTCTCCCCCCGGTGTCCGATGAGGGCGCCCATATTCTCGCCCTCCAGCACCACCTGGTAGGTGTCGCCCTCCTTCGTGACCACAGGTGTGGCTTCCACGCCCATATGCTCGAACAGTCCGGTCTGGAACTTGACGATAGCGGCGGCCACGTCGTCGTCCACACGCTCACCCTTGGGGGCGGCAGTCTGAGACTGGGCAGTCTTAGACTGAACGGCCGGCTTGGGTTCGGCCTTGGGGGCGGGACGCTCCACGCGGGGCGCTTTGGGCCTCTCCGGCTTGGTGGCCGGGGTGGGCTTGGGCTCTTTCACAACGGGGGGCTCGGGAACGGGCTCCGGGATGGGTTCGGGCTCATCGGGAGACTCATAGGTGAGCTTCACCTTGGCGGGGACGGAGCCGATGCCCAAAAAGCCGGTCTTGCCCCGATCCAAAATTTCAACGGATACGTCGTCCCGATCCAGACCGAGATAGGCCAGCCCCTTGGCGATGGCCTCATCCTCCGTCTTGGCGGTAAATTCCATATATTTTAGCACAAAACTGCACTCCTTACTATGAAATCTGGTGTTTACTGCTCTTCGCCGTCCTCGGCGTAGGCTTCCTCGTAATCCCCGTCGTCGGCGCTCTCATCCATAGGGGGCTCAACGGCGGCCTGCTGATTCCTGGCCTTCTCCGCTTCCTCCGCCTGGTCGAGCAGCGACCGGTTGGATTCGGCGAGAATCTCCTTCTCCTCCTCCGTCAGCTCCTTGGGTTCCTCTTCCGCGGGCTTGGCGGGGCCGTTGGGGTCGTAATAGGGGGTAATGGGATAGCGGTTGGGGTCGTAGGCCCGGCCCCGGGCATAGGCACGCAGGCCCTCCCGGCTGGCGGACTTGTCCACGCCCGCTTCCTGCTTTTTCTTCTGCTTCTGTTTCTTGGGATCCTTGCCGGCGGCGATGGCGGCGGCCTTCTTCTCAGCGGCGACGCGGCGGCGCTCCTTCTCGGCCTCCTTGGCCTTTTTCGCCTGCTCTTCCATCTCCTTCTGGGCGGCCTCATAGTCCTTGCGGAGCAGACGGCCGCAGATGACCTCCTGCACCATGCCCAGCACAGAGTTGGCAATCCAGTAGATACACATACCGGCGGGCATGGCGAAGCCGATCCACAGCGACATGATGGGGCCCATCAGGATGAGGGACAGGTTCATCTTGGGGGGCGCCTGATCCTTATTCATCTGGTTGGTCCTCTGGGTGACCAGCATGGTGACCACGGACAATCCCGCCGAGATCACCGGCAGCAGGAACAGGCCCAGGGATCCCCAGCTTATGCCGCCCTCCCAGAACTTTAGCTGGGGAACCATGGACAGGTCAATGCCGAAGAAGTCAAAGTTGATGACGAACATTCCGGCGGCGGACGCACCCGCGGCTGTGGCAGCGGCCTTGGCGGTCTCCAGGTTCCCGGCGTTCAGCATGGAGCCGAGGATCAACTCGTTGGAACCGGCGGCAGTGAAGTCTGTCATACCCAAGGCGGTGGCCACGGCGGCGGTGGCCTGCTCGGTGAGGCTCATCATGTACTTCAGCGGACGGCGGATGATGGCGTACAGCGGCCACAGGATGAACAACGGGATCATAGACCATCCGCACCCGCCCATGGGGTTGATGTTGTTCTCGGTGTAGAACTTCTGAACCTCCTGGTTATAGCGCTCCTTGTCGTTGCCGCAGCGCTTTTGGATCTCTTTGATCTGTTCGTTGACCACGTTCATCTTAATCATACTCTTTTTGCCCTTCAGGTTCAGGGGGAAGAGGATGATCTTGACCACCACGGTGAACAGGAACAGGGCGATGCCGTAGCTGTTGAACACCTGGCAGAACAGCTTCAGCAGCAAGCTGAACGGCGTCATGAGTATTTGCCAAATATCCATGTTTGGCCTCCTAAATTTTTCGGATTTTCTTGTCACGCTTCGAAGCGGCCAGGGCGCTCGGTCGCCTTCACTTCGTCTCGGCCTGGTCTGCGGGGCCGTTGGCCCCTGCGCTCGGCCTCGCTCCGTTCCAGGCTTCCTCGCTGTCCGCCTCTCAGCGCTTCCTCTTCGGTGGGACGGGGTCGTAGATGAAGGTCTTCTGCCGGTGAAAGGGGTGGCAGCGCATAATCCGCCACAGGGCCAGCGCCCCGCCTTTGACGGCGCCGTGAACCTCCACCGCCTCCAGCGCGTAGGTGGAGCAGGTGGGGATGAACCGGCAGCAGGGGGGACGGTTTGGGGATACCTCCCGGCGGTAGCGGCGGATCAGGGCCAGCAGCAGCCGTTTCATTTGATCCCTTCCTTTTTGAGCAGCTCCAGCTTGTCCGCCAGCTTTAAAAAGGAGTTCTCCAACTGGTGGTATTGGCAGGACGCGGCCCGAACTCGAGCTACTACCACCACATCCGCCCCGGACACAAGCTTATCCTCGTTGAGGCGGTAAATCTCCCGCAGGCGGCGGCGGATCCTGTTGCGCACCACCGCGCAGCCCACCTTGGTGGACACAGTGAGGCCCAGCCGGTTGTTCTTTTGGCCGTTGCGCCGGACATAGAGGGCCAGGCGGCCGTCGGCGGCGGTTTTTCCCCTGTTATAAGCCCTGCGGAAGAGGTGGTTTTCCTTCATCGACGCGGTTCTTTTCATGTGGACCTCCATTCGGGATAACTTATCGCACGATGTTGCTACGCTGCGAAGCGGTCAGGGCGCTCGGTCGCTTTCCCTCCGACTCGGACTGGTCTGCGAATCGCTACGCGATCCTTCGCTCGTCCTCGCTTCGGTCCAAGCTCCCTCGCTGACCGCTTCTCCACGCATAAGAACCAAGGGGCGAGGGAAATCTCCCGCGCCCCGGTCTATTCTTTATCCCGATGTGTGCGCCATCAGTGGCTCAGACGGGCGCGGCCCTTCGCGCGGCGGCGGGCCAGAACCTTGCGGCCATTGCTGGTGGCCATGCGCTTACGGAAGCCATGAACCTTGGAACGCTGACGCTTCTTGGGCTGATAGGTACGCTTCATGCGGGAACACCTCCTGTATAGTGTGGCGGCCGCTGGCGGCCGCCCTCCACAACGCCTTTTCAGGCGCGGTTGGCAATATTGACGCATAATCGCGTATCAAGCATTATACCTTTATTTTTTCGCTCTGTCAACAAAAAATTAGCAATGTTCCCTTTACTTTATTATGTTGCTCAATGGCGATTTTCTAAACCCTTTGTTAAAATATTCCAAAATCCGGCAGCTTATCTTAATTTTCCAGCAAACGATTCAGTTCGTCTGCCCCATCCTGATACGAGGAATTTACCTCTTGATACAGACGGTTATAAAATTCAACCGCGGTATATTGCCGCTCTTTGGCAATTTCCGCTGCTCTTTGCGTATAAAATTTTGAATACAAATTTTCTAATTTATGCTTATATTCTTGGAAAAACGATGGTACAGTATCGTTTTCTCCGCTCGAAACGGTTCCATCTGGCAGCACAGAATACAATGGTTCAGAAACAGTACCTTTATAAAGTAATGTTCTCGCCATTCCGATTGCTCCCGCCACATCCAATTTGTCCGCGTCAAATAAAATTTTTGCCTCCAAACTTTGCGGCAGATTATTTTTTCTATATCTGTGTGTCTGAATACATTGTTTGACTTGTTCCGCATAGCACAGCGCAAATCCATGGGCCAGAAGAAACTGATAAGCTTTCTCGCTTCCCACCATTGCGTGGCACAAAGCGGGGTTCTCAAATTGTTCCTTTCTCCCGATGTCATGTAACAGGCAAGCCGCAATCAAGACGTCATAATCCACATTGTTTTCTGTTTTCGCGATTTCTAACGCGTTGTACAGCACGCGATAAATGTGCTCTTTGTCATGGGCCGCGTCATCCATAGAGCAAAGCATAAAATTTTCAATCAACCGATATGTATCTTTGTTCATCCGTTATCACCTCTAAACCAAGTGTAAAATCATTCTGCCCTGCAATGATCCACAGAATAATAAATCCAATCATGGCTAAAAGGGCGGCAGATTTTGCTTTTGTTATCATATTCTTCTTGTTATTCAGCTAATTTCTGATTTTATCACAGACAAGTTTGAGATTCAAGGCAGAATCGTGAAATCACTGGCCTCTTGTGTTTTTTGCCATACCCGTTCTGATCAAAAATCTGCGGGGCTTTCTCATACTATTATATAAAAGAATTGTGGAAAACCCTTGTACATCATTTCCTTTTTTGGTATAATTGATTAGTTGTGATATTTCAAAATTAGGAGGCTTCCGCCCATGAGATCGGCCGCCGACGTCTGGGAAAAAGTAAAGAGCCTGATGGAGGGCAGTATGACCGCCGTATCCATCGACACCTGGTTTGGTGACGTGGAGGCCGTGGCCCTGGAGGACACCCGGCTGGTGCTGTGCGTCCCCACTGATTTCAAGCGGAACATCATCCGCACCCGCTTTCAGTCCGGGGTGGAGGCGGCATTGAAGGAGCTGTTCTCCTTCGACGTGGATGTGGCCCTGCTGCTCCCGGAGGAGCGGGATGCCTACGCCGCCCAAAGCTCCGCTCCCAACCCCGGCGGCGGGGAGGCGGAAAAGTACACCTTTGAGCGGTTTGTGGTGGGTTCCACCAACAAATTTGCCTTTACCGCCGCCCAGAAGGTGGCGGACGAGCCGGGCGGGGCCTATAACCCTCTCTTTATTTATGGACAGTCCGGCCTGGGCAAGACCCATCTGCTCCACGCCATCGCCAACCGGGTAAGTCGGAACCACCCCGGCTACCGCATTCTTTACATCCAGAGCGAGGACTTTGTGAACGAGCTCATCGGCAATCTCCGCCGGGGCATTGATATGCAGGGCTTCCGGGATAAATACCGCAATGTGGATTTGTTCCTGATGGACGACGTGCAGTTCATTGCCGGCAAGGACTCCAGCGAGGAGGAGCTCTTCCACACATTCAATACCCTGTATGAGCAGAAAAAGCAGATCGTATTCACCTCCGACCGGCCTCCCCATGAGATGCTCCGGCTGGAGCAGCGCCTGCGCACCCGATTTGAGCAGGGCCTGCCCGCGGACATCCAGCCGCCGGACTACGAGACCCGCGTGGCGCTGCTGAAGAACAAGGCGCTGGAGCGTGGCATCTCCCTGCCCGAGCCGGTGCTGTCCTATGTGGCGGAGAACATCACCTCCAATGTGCGGCAGATTGAGGGCGTGGTCAACAAGATCATGGCCTTCCAGGAACTGATGGGCGCCCAGGTGGACATTGAGACCACCATCCGGGCGGTGCGGGACATTTTGAAGGCAAAGGAGAATTTTCTGCCCTCGGCGGACACCATCATCCAGGAGGTGGCCCGGTTCTATGAGCTGGACGCCTCCGCCGTCACCGGCCAGAGCCAAAACAAGGAGATCAGCACAGCCCGAAACGTAGCCATGTACATCATCCGGGAGATGACCCAGCTCTCCCTGGCGGAGATCGGCCAGCAGTTTGGCGGCCGCCACCATTCCACGGTGCTCAACTCCATTAACCGGGTGGAAAAGATGATGAAGGACAAGCCGGAGATGAGCGAGATCATCCGGGACATTACCAACGCGGTGAACTCGGCGTATTGAGAATATCCACATTTCTGCGGCCTGTGGTGTGGAAGTCTGTGCAAACATGAAAACGTCTCTCCTCCCATCTGTGACCTGTGCAGATTTTGTGGAACCCCCTTCGGACGCCTAAATTCCGCCGTTTCAACCACTTTCCAAGTTTTCCACACATCCCACACCCCCTACGGACTACTACGAATTTTAAACCCTTCCTCTCCTTGCGGAGGAGGGAGAAAGGAACCTTCTATGAAATTTTCCTGTGAAAAGTCCATTCTTCAATCCGCCGTCACCACTGCCGGACGGGTGGTAGCGCCCAAGAGCTCCATCCAGGCGTTGGAGGGCGTACTCATCGAAGTGGAACGGGACGGCCTGCGTCTGAGCGGCTACAATTTAGAGACCGGCATCATCACCAGCGTTCCCGCCGATGTAGCGGAGGAAGGCGCTATCGTCTTGTCCGCCCGGCTGTTTGGCGAGATTCTCCGCCGTATGCCGGACGACATGGTGTCCATCGACGCCAATGCCGCCTGTTCCGTCCATATCCAGTGCGGCCCCACCTCCTTTGACATCATGGGCAGCAGCGATGAGGACTTTCCCGAGCTGCCCTCCGTCAACGACGGTGCCGGCCTGACCATCACCCAGAGCGACCTGCGCGCCATGATCGGCCAGACCATTTTTGCCGTCAGCGACAACGAGAGCCGCCCCATCCACACCGGCGCCCTGTTTGAGGCGGACGGGGAAAACCTGACCATGGTGGCAGTGGACGGCTATCGTCTGGCCCTGCGGCGGGAGAAGCTGCTCAGCCAGGAGAGGGGTGGCAAGCTGTCCTTTGTGGTGCCGGGCGCGGCGCTCAGCGAGGTGGAGAAGATCTGCGCCGACAGCGACGAGCCGGTGACCGTCACCCAGGGCGACCGCCACGTCACCTTTGAGATTGGCGGCACCCTGCTGGTAGCCCGCCGGCTGGAAGGCGAATTTCTGAATTACCGTCAGACCATCCCTCAGAACAACGCCGTCGTCCTGGAGGCGGAGGCCGCCGACCTCCAGTGCTCCATCGACCGGGCCTCCCTCATCATCAACGAAAAGCTGAAAAGCCCTCTGCGGTGCAAATTTGACGATGGGGTGCTGTCCATCACCTCCAAGACGGCCATCGGCGCGGCCTTTGATACCTGCCCCATTTCCGGGGACGGCAAAGGGTTGGAGATCGGCTTCAACAACCGCTTCTTGATGGACGCGGTAAAGGCGGCCCCCGCCGGCCGGGTGCGTCTGGAGCTGAACACCGCCACCTCCCCCTGCCTGATCCTGCCCCAGAAAGGGGAGCGGGACAACTTCCTGTATATGGTACTTCCCGTCCGTCTGCGTGCTTCGGAGTGATTTCAATGAGTGAAGAACGTATCAAAATCAACACAGAGTTTATCAAACTGGACGCCCTTTTGAAGTTCGCCGGACTGGTGGAGACGGGGGGCGAGGCCAAGCTGGCCATCCAGGACGGCGAGGTCACGGTGAATGGCGAGCCCTGTACCATGCGGGGCAAGAAGCTCCGTCCCGGTGACCGGGTGGAGCTGGACGGCCGGACGCTGGTGGTGGAATGACCGTCGATCAGATCACCCTGGACTTCTTCCGCGGCTATGTCCATGGGGAGGCCCAATTCCACCCCGGCGTGAACGTCATCGTGGGGGAGAACGCCCAGGGAAAGACAAATCTGCTGGAGGCCATCGCCTATCTATCATCGGCCTCCTCCCACCGGGCCAGGTATGACCGGGAGCTGATCCAGCACGGCGTTGACCACGCGTTTATCAAAGGAAAGGTCACCAGCCGGGGCCGGGAGCTTGTCCTGGAGGCCGACCTCCACCGGGGGGCGCGGCGGCAGCTTCGCTCCAACGGGGTGAAACTGAAAACAGCGGGTGAACTTTCCGGGTTATTAAACACGGTGTTGTTTTGCCCGGAGGATTTATACCTCATCCGGGAGGGGGCAGAGGCAAGGCGGCGGTTTCTGGACGACTGCATCTGCCAGCTCCGCCCCCGGTACGCCCAGGCGCTGTCGGAGTACAAGCGGCTGTACCAGCACAAGACCCGGATTTTAAAAGACAGCGAGCAGTACCCCGGTCTGCTGGACACGCTGGACGATTTTTCCCTGCGCATGGCCCAGTGCGGGGCGGTGCTGATCCACTACCGGGCCCACTTTGTGAAGCGGCTGGTGGAGACGGCCCCCGCCATCCACGCCGACTGCTCCGGGGGGCGGGAGAAGCTGGCCCTGCGGTATGAGACGGTGTCCACTATCACCGACCCGGAGGCCAGCCCGAAAGCCCTCCTGCCCCAGCTGTTGGCCCACCAGGAGAGCCATCGGGAGGCGGAGATCGCGTCTCGTACCTGCCTGTCCGGCCCCCATAAGGACGAGCTGGCGGTGGAGATCGACGGGAACGCGGCGAAAGCCTACGCCTCCCAGGGCCAGACCCGGACGGCGGCGCTGGCGTTAAAACTGGCGGCCCGGGACATTTTCCGTCAGGAGACGGAGGAGTGGCCGGTTCTCCTGCTGGACGACGTGCTCAGCGAGCTGGACGCCCGGCGTCAGGAGTTTGTATTGAACCGCATCACCTCCGGCCAGGTGTTCATTACCTGCTGCGAGGAGGAAAAGCTGGCCAAGCTGCGGGAGGGCAAGGCGTTTCATGTCGCCGGCGGTCAGTTGACGGAGGCAAGATAATTGATGTATCTTCATTTAGGTCAAAACGTCATGGTTCCCGAATCCGCCGTCCTGGGTATCTTTGACCTGGACAACACCACCTGGTCTTTCCGCACCCGCCGCTTTCTGGAGCGGGCGGAGCGGGAGGGCAGGGTGGTTGCCATAGGGGACGACCTGCCCCGCTCCTTCGTCCTCACCCAGGAGGGGGACGGCCCTCCCACGGTATATATTACCGCCCTGTCCTGCACCGCGCTGTCCGCGCGGGCGGGACGGTACAGCTTTGAATAAATAAAAGGAGGATATGAGATGGGATCCATTGAATATCTGTGGAAGGATCGCAAGCGCCGTCTGGGCCTGCCCCTTTCCTTCACCCGGTATCGCCTCAGTGAGGACCGATTGTTTTGCGAGACCGGTTTTCTCAACCTGAAATCAGACGAGGTGCTGCTCTACCGGGTGCAGGATCTGGAGCTGACCATGCGTCTGGGCCAGCGTATTTTCGGGGTGGGGACGGTCTGCGTCCACTCCTCGGATAAGAGTATGCCCCATTTGGATCTGAAAAACGTGAAAAATCCCCGGAAGGTGAAAGAGCTGATCCACCAGAACGTGGAGCAGGCCAAGGACAAGCGCCGGATGCGGGCCACCGAACTGCTGGGCAAACCGGGCGGCCCGGCGCTTCATGACGGGGACGAGTTTGACTTCGTCCCGGAAGAGGACGATTGCGACGCAATCGACTGAGAACTTGCATTGACTAACAGCGGAGGAACATTATGTCTGAAGAGCGCAATGAATTGAATGAAATCAACAACACCCAGGTGGAGCACGAGTATGGCGCGTCCGAGATCCAGGTGCTGGAGGGCCTGGAGGCTGTCCGCAAGCGCCCCGGTATGTATATCGGCTCCACGTCGGCCTCCGGCCTGCACCACCTGGTCTATGAGATCGTGGACAACGCCATCGACGAGGCATTGGCGGGCTACTGCGACCAGATCACCGTGGAGATCCTGGACGGCGATGTGATCCGGGTCACCGACAACGGCCGCGGCGTCCCCGTGGACATCCAGCCCCAGACGGGCAAGCCCGCCCTGGAAGTGGTGTATACCGTCCTCCACGCCGGCGGCAAGTTTGGCGGCGGCGGATACAAGGTGTCCGGCGGCCTCCATGGCGTGGGCGGCAGCGTGGTTAACGCGCTGAGTGAGCGGATGGAGGTGCGCGTCCATAAAAACGGCCAGATTTACGAGGTCAAGTTCTCCCGGGGGGCCATTACCCAGGAAATGACGGTCATCGGGACCACGGACAAGACCGGCACCGAGGTGGTGTTCAAGCCCGACCCCGAGATGTTCGAGACCACCGTGTACGACTACGAGACCCTCCACCGCCGGATGCGGGAGCAGGCGTTTTTGAACGCCGGCGTGAAGATCCTCATGGCCGACCGCCGCCCCGGACAGGAGCAGGAGGAGTTCATGCACTACGAGGGCGGCATCCGGGAATTTGTCACCTTCATCAACCAGAACAAGACCCCCCTCCACGAGAAGGTCATCTACATGGCCGGCTCCAAAGACGACTCCATGGCGGAGATCGCCATGCAGTACTGCGAGGACAGCTATAACGAGATCATCGTCTCCTTTGCCAACAACGTCCACACCCCGGAGGGCGGTATGCACGAGGAGGGCTTGAAGCGTGCCCTGACCACCGTGCTCAACTCCTACGGCAAAAAGGCCAAGCTGCTGAAGGACGAGGACAAGGTGTCCGGCGACGACTGCCGGGAGGGCCTGACCTGCGTCATCTCCGTCAAGTTGACCGAGGCCCAGTTCGAGGGCCAGACCAAGGCGAAGCTGGGCAACAGCGAGATGCGCACCCTGGTGAACAACGTGGTGTCCGACAAGCTGGAGCAGTTCCTGGAGGAGAACCCCGCCGTAGGTAAAGCAATTCTGGAAAAGGCACTGATGGCTTCCCGCGCCCGTGAGGCCGCCCGGAAGGCCCGTGAATCGGTGCGCCGCAAGACGGCGCTGGAGTCCGGCCAGATGCCGGACAAGCTCCAGGACTGCAACGAGCGTGACCCGGCCCTGTGCGAGCTGTATATCGTGGAGGGCGACTCCGCCGCCGGCTCGGCCATCGACGGCCGGGACAGCCGCTTCCAAGCCATTCTGGCCATGTGGGGCAAGATGCTCAACGTGGAGAAGGCCCGTGCGGACAAGATTTACGGCAATGACAAGCTGTATCCCCTGGTGCTGGGCCTGGGCGCGGGCATTGGCGAGGAGTTCAACATCGAAAAGCTGCGCTACCACAAGATCATCATCATGTCCGATGCCGACGTGGACGGCGCCCACATCCGCACCCTGCTGCTGACCTTCTTCTTCCGCTATATGCGGCCCCTCATTGAGAAGGGGTACGTCTACTCCGCCGTGCCGCCGCTGTACAAGCTGACCCGGGGCAAGACGACCCGGGTGGCTTACTCCGACGAGGAGCGGGATAAGGTGTCCGCCGAGATGCGTGGGGACAACCCCAACGTAAAGGTAGACATCAGCCGCTTCAAGGGCCTGGGCGAAATGGATCCCCACGAGTTGTGGGAGACCACCATGGACCCGGAGCGCCGCACCCTGCGCCGGATCACGCTGGAGGACGCGGTGGCGGCGGACAACATCTTCACCATCCTCATGGGGGAGAAGGTGGAGCCCCGCAAGGAGTGGATCGAGGAGAACGCCAAATACGCCCTGAATCTTGACTATTAAGCGGCGCAACAACATAAGCGGAGGTCTTTATGGGACACAATCGTAATTATAAACCGGAAGACATCGCCTTCCCCAACCAGGTCATCACGGAATCGGAGCTGGTGGGGGAAATGGCGGAGAGCTATAAGCAGTACGCCATGAGCGTCATCGTGGGCCGCGCCCTGCCCGATGTGCGGGACGGCCTGAAGCCCGTCCACCGCCGGATTCTGTACTCCATGTACGACACCGGCCTGACCTCGGACAAGCCGTTCAAGAAATCTGCCACCTGCGTGGGCGAGGTGCTGGGCCACTACCACCCCCACGGGGACGCGTCGGTGTACGACGCCATGGTCCGCCTGGTGCAGAAGTTCTCCATGCGCTACCCCTTAGTGGAGGGCCACGGAAACTTCGGCAACGTGGACGGCGACCCCCCCGCCGCCAACCGTTACACCGAGGCCCGCATGGCCAAGGTGGCCAACGAAATGCTCCGGGACATCGACAAGGACACGGTGGACTGGGATCCCAACTTTGACGAGAGTTTGAAAGAGCCCCGGGTGCTGCCCAGCCGTTTCCCCAACCTGCTGGTAAACGGCTCCTCCGGCATCGCCGTGGGCATGGCCACCAACATCCCGCCCCACAATCTGCGGGAGGCCATCGACGCCGCCATCTGCGTACTGGACGACCCCAACGCGGGCCTCAACGACCTGATGGAGCACATCAAAGGCCCGGACTTCCCCACGAAGGGCATTATTATGGGCCGGGCGGGCATCCGCGCCGCCTACGCCACCGGCCGGGGCAAGATCGTGCTCCGGGCCCGCACCGAGTTTGAGGAGTTCGGCAAGGACAGGACCCGCATCATCGTCACCGAGCTGCCCTACCAGGTGAACAAGCGCCAGCTCATCCGCACCATTGCCGACCAGGTGAAGGACAAGCGGCTGGAGGGCATCTCCGACCTGCGGGACGAGACGGACCGCAACGGTATGCGCATTGTCATCGAGCTGAAGCAGAACGCCAACCCCCAGGTGGTGCTGAACAAGCTGTTCAAGCAGACGGCTTTGCAGTCCAACTTCTCCATCATCATGCTGGCCCTGGTGGACGATCAGAAGCAGCCCCGGATTTTGTCCCTGCGGGGCATCCTGGATGAGTACATCGCCTTCCAGGAGCAGGTCATCCGCCGCCGCACCGAGTACGATTTGAAAAAGGCCCAGGAGCGGGCCCATCTGTTGGAGGGCCTGCTGATTGCCCAGGACAACATCGACGAGGTCATCCATATCATCCGCTCCAGCTACGACAACGCCAAGCAGAACCTGATGGACCGCTTCGGGCTGGACGACGTCCAGGCCCAGGCCATTTGTGATATGCGCCTGATCTCCCTCCAGGGCCTGAACCGGGAAAAGCTGGAGGCGGAGTACAAGGAGCTGGAGGAGAAGATCGCCTATTACAACGAGCTTTTGGCCGACGAGGAGAAGCTGAAGGGCGTGCTTCGGGACGAGCTGATCCAGATCCGGGACAAGTACGGCGACGGCCGCATCACCGAGATCCAGGATGTGGCCGACGAGATCGACATCGAGGATTTGATCGAGGAGGAGCAGTCCGTCTTTACCATGACGGCAAACGGCTATATCAAGCGCACCGCCGCCAGCGAGTACGCCGCCCAGGGCAAGGGCGGCATGGGCCGCAAGGGTATGGCCACCCGGGAGGAGGACTACGTGAATACGGTGTTCACCTCGTCCACCCACGACTATATCCTGTTCTTCACCGACAAGGGCCGGGTGTTCCGCAAGAAGGGCTACGAGATCCCGGAGGCGGGCCGCACCGCCCGGGGCACCAACATCGTCAACGTACTGCAAGTGGAGCAGGACGAGAAGGTGGCCGTCATGATCCACACCCGGGACATCAGCGAGGGGGACGAGCCCCGCTACCTGACCATGTTCACCCGGAACGGCACGGTGAAGCGGCTGGACGCCAGCGCCCTGCGGAATCTGCGCAACAACGGCCTGCGGGTCATCCTGCTGGACGAGGGCGACGAGCTCATCGAGGTCCGGGAGACAGACGGTCACCAGAACCTGCTCATCGCCACCCACGACGGCATGGCCGTCTGCTTTGACGAGAACCAGATCCGTCCCACCGGCCGAAACTCCATGGGTGTGCGGGGCATCCGCCTGCGCGCCGGGGACTACGTGGTGGGCGCAGCCCGGGCCAAGCCGGACCGCGCGGTGCTTACCATCACCGAGAATGGCTTCGGCAAGCGCACCCCGGTGGAGGAATACACCATCCACAACCGGGGCGGCCTGGGCATGAAGAACTACCTTGTCACGGAGAAAACCGGCCCGGTGGTGGGCGTCAAGGTGGTGGACGGCAGCGAGGACCTGCTGCTGGTCACCCAGTCGGGCACCCTGATCCGCACCGACGTGGACGGCATTCGTATGGTGGGCCGTGCCAGCCAGGGCGTTATCGTCATGCGCTTCAAGGAGGAGGGCGACAAGGTCGTTGCCATGTCCCTGGCGGAGAAGGAGGAGGCGTCCGAGGAGCCGGAAGTTCCCTCTGAGGAAAGTGAAACCCCTGTGGAAAATACTGAGATCGAAGCGCCTGCGGAGGAGTAAATGAAAACCGTTACCCTGTATACCGACGGCGCCTGCTCGGGCAATCCCGGCCCTGGCGGCTGGGGGGCCATCCTGATGTACGGCTCCCACAAGAAGGAACTCAGCGGCGGCGAGCGGCAGACCACCAATAACCGCATGGAATTGACCGCCGTGATCCGCGGCCTGGAGGCCCTCAACGAACCCTGCATTGTGGAGCTCTACTCCGATTCCAAGTACGTCATCGACGCGCTGGAAAAGGGCTGGGCGAAGGGCTGGAAGGCCCGGGGCTGGGTCAAGGCCGACAAGAAGCCCGCGTTGAACCCCGATTTGTGGGATCGTCTGCTGGCGCTGTGCGCCAAGCATACCGTGAAGCTCCACTGGGTCAAGGGCCACGCCGCGAACCCCTATAACAACCGCTGTGACGAGCTGGCGGTGGGGGAGTGGCAGAAATTGAAGTAAACCACATATAAATATTGACAATAGGAGGATACTGTTATGGATGAGGTTGCGTTCGACAAAGCGTTTTCTGAGTATTTGAATGACGATTCGTTTATAAAGGCCAACGATTGCATCTATGATCTTGCCCGTGCCGCGTTTGTTGCCGGCTGGAAAGCGGCGATCAGTTCGGTGCAGGCAGAATCAGAGAAATAAACAGAAAGCCCCTCCCGTCCGGGAGGGGCTTTTCTTATTTTGAGTTCTTTTCCAGTTGTTCCAAGTGTTTTCTCAAGGCAAGGTTGATATAGCTGGAAACTGGGCGGTCATCGTATTCAGCCAGTTCCTTGACTTTTAAATAGACTGGCTCATCAAGCGTAATACTAATCTGTACTTTCAATGGTTTCATAATCATCACCTGTATATGTTATACCATTTCAAATGATAGAATGTTGACAAATGATATATACTGATATATATTATTATAGGGTGATATTATGAATGAAGTCGAATTTGATAAAGCTCTATCCGATTTTCTGGATGATGAAGAATGTGAAAAAGTGAATGAGGCTGTTTACAGCCTGATTCGTGTTGCGTTTACCGCCGGATGGAAGGCGGCGCTGAAGTCCGATATTGGGAAGTTCATGAAGGTTGAGGAGTATGATCGGCCTGTGTAATCAGCGGCAGGGGAGGGCTGGCCGGGGTCGATCGGAGAAACAGCTCTCCAGCGCCCCGTAGCCTAGAGCTGTTTCGTAGAGAGACCCCGGCCGGCCATTCCCGGATAGCATGGAATAAGAACAGCCCCCCGTTTTCGACGGGGGGCTTGCCTTATTCTTCTTCTACTGCCGTACAGGCGATGTTCAGCTCATCAAGCTGTTTCTGTTCCACGGTGCTGGGCGCGCCCATCATCAGATCCTGGGCCCGCTGGTTCATGGGGAAGGGGATGACCTCCCGGATGGACTCCTCGCCGGTGAGCAGCATAATCATGCGGTCCACCCCGGGGGCGGCGCCCGCGTGGGGGGGCGCGCCGTAGGTGAAGGCGTTGTACATGGCGGGGAATTTGGCCTTCACGTCGTCCTCGCCCAGCCGCACCAGCTGGAACGCCTCGATCATGATCTCGGGGTCGTGGTTGCGCACCGCGCCGGAGGCCGTCTCGTAGCCGTTGCACACCAGGTCGTACTGGAACGCAGTGATGGTCAGGGGATCCACCTCGCCCGCCGCCGCTTTCTTCAAAATATCCAGCCCGCCGTTGGGCATGGAGAAGGGGTTGTGGCAGAATTCCAGTTCGCCGCTCTCCTCGCCGATCTCATACATGGGGAAGTCCACGATCCAGCAGAACTGGTACTGCTCCTTGTCCATGTGGTTGGGGCAGAACGCGCCCAGCTTGGAGCGCAGCACGCCGGCGGTTTTCTGGGCCACGCCCAGCTTGCCCGCCGTCAGCCCCACGAAGCAGCCGGGTACCAGTCCAAGGGACTGGACTACTTGCTCCTTGATGGGCTGGACAAACTTGGCGATGCCGCCCACGATCTCCTGGTTCTCGTCGTAGCGGAACCAGTAGGCTTTCTCCCCGGCCTGAACCTCCACGTCGGCGCACAGCTTGTCGATCTGCTTGCGGGTGCCCTCGAACCCGGTGACCACCACGGCCTTGACGGTGTTCCCCTCGAAGGGCCCGAAGCCGCACCCGGCCAGCGGGGCGGTGGCGTCCTGGATCAGCAGGTCGATGCGCAGGTCGGGCTTGTCGGTGCCGTAGAGCTCCATGGCGTCGTTGAACTTGATGCGGCGGAAGGGGGCGGGGGTGACCCGGTCGTAGACGCCGAACTGCTTAAACACAGGCACCAGCACCCGCTCCAGCACGGACAGCACGTCGTCCTGGGTGGCGAAGGACATCTCCATGTCCAGCTGGTAGAACTCGCCGGGGGTGCGGTCGCCCCGGGCGTCCTCGTCCCGGAAGCAGGGGGCGATCTGGAAGTACTTGTCGAAGCCGGAGGCCATCAGCAGCTGTTTGAACTGCTGGGGGGCCTGGGGCAGGGCGTAGAACTTGCCGGGGTGCTTGCGGGAGGGCACCAGGTAGTCCCGGGCGCCCTCGGGGGAGGAGGCGGTCAGGATGGGGG
>JAIEFH010000029.1 GCA_029067025.1 Oscillospiraceae bacterium
GGGCCAAAGGGCGCGCCGGGGGCGGGCTCGCCCTCCACGCTGTCGATGGACACCAGGCGGCTCACCGCCTCCACCAGCATGGGCTCCTTGTCGGCAAAATAGGCTTCAAGCTGTTCTCTCATCATATGTATCCTCCTCGTCGCAAAGTCCGCTTAACTGCGTTTCCGCCTTCGGCGAAAACTTCGTTTGCTTCCTTGCTCCTCGTCTCCCCACAAAGCCTGACGGACGGCTTTGCGGGGACCCCTTTAAGGCGGGGCCCCTTTTGGGCGGCTGCCGCCACATTGGTCTGTCTTCCATTTTATCTCATTTCCCTGTCAAATGCAAGGGAAACGGGGCGGGTCACTCCGCCTCGCCCTCGCCCACTTCCTCCAGGTATTTGTATACGGTGTACCGGGACACGCCCAGCCGCCCCGCCACATAGGGCACCGACTTGCGGTAGGAAAACGCGTTTTTCTCCCGCAGCAGGGCAATGACCTTCAATCTCTCCTTCTTGGTCAGCGCCTCCACCGGCTTGCCCAGCGCCGCCACGCACTGGTCGAACAGGTCGGCCAGCTGCCGGGAGTCCCCCGGCTGCCACAGGGCGGAGCGCAGGTCGGACTGGGCGCTCATCAGATCCACCAGGATGCGGTTGGCGAACACCAGGGAGGTGTAGTCGAAGTTGATACCCAGGGCCAGGTTATAGTCCTCCCCAATCATGTGGAAGGTGGACGACTTGGTCTGCCGCCCGTCCGGGGTGACGGCGGCCAGATTCACCTGGTCGGTGGTGGCGGCCTGCTCATCCAGCTCCAAGCCAATACCCATGATGTCCATGGTGGAGCCAACCTCCCGGCCCGATACGTGGCCGTTGTAGATGGACAGGATGGGGTGGGTGGGCACGCCCATGTCGTGAACCAGCGTCTCGCAGGAGGAGCCGAACATCTCGGCGATCCCCCGGGCGGTGCGGTCCAGGAACTCAAAAGCTTCGTCTCGGGTCATGGCAGGCAGCTCCTTTGGCAAAGTTGATCCCGGACGCCCGGGCGCGGAGCCGAATCAGCCCCTTAGCTGACCTATTGTACCTCTTTTCCCGGGAAAAGACAAGGGCACGGCCCACAATTTTCCGGCCCCTTCCTTCTATAAAATTTCAGTTTACTTTACTTCTTTTATCTGCTAAAATAGAGGAAACGTCCAAGCCGGGAGGGGTACTTAATGCCAAAAACCACCAACAAGGAGCGCAGCATGGCGCTTTATGAGAGCATTCTGGAGCTAAATAGCATGGAGGAGTGCATCGCATTTTTTGACGACCTGTGCACCGTGGGCGAGCTGCGGGCCATGGAGCAGCGCTACGACGTGGCCACGCTGCTGGACCAGGGCCTGGTGTACACCGAGATCCTGGAGAAAACCGGGGCCAGCTCCGCCACCATCAGCCGGGTGAACCGCATTTTCTCCTTCGGGGCCGGGGGGTTCCGCAAGATGATCGAGCGCCGCAAGCAAAAAAACCAGTGAAAAATTCCTCCCCGTCAGCGGGGAGGAATTTTTTTGCGCTTCTTACCTAAAATACAACGCGCCGGAATCGAAGATCGGCTGGAGCTTCTCGCCGGGGACGTTCTTCGCCACAAATTCGCCCCGCCGCTCGCTGTGGCCCATCTTGCCAAACACCCGGCCGTCGGGGGAGAAGATGCCCTCGATGGCGCACAGGGAGCCATTGGGGTTCACCGCGATGTCCATGGAGGGGGTACCCTGGGCGTCCACATACTGGGTGGCCACCTGGCCGTTGGCGATGAGCTGGTCGATCACCGGCTGGGGGGCGACGAAACGGCCCTCGCCGTGGGACACGGGGATGGTGTGCAGGTCGCCCACGTGGCTCAGGAGCATCCAGGGGGACTTCACCGAGGCCACCCGTGTGGTGACATAGCGGCTCTGGTGGCGGCCGATCAGGTTGTAGGTCAGGGTGGGGCTGTTCTCGTCGGCGGGACGGATCTCGCCGTAGGGGACGAGGCCCAGCTTCACCAGCGCCTGGAAGCCGTTGCAGATGCCCAGCATCAGGCCGTCCCGGCGCTTCAAAAGATCATGCACCGCGTCGGTGAGCCGGGGATTTCGGAAGAAGGAGACGATCAGCTTGGCGGAGCCCTCCGGCTCGTCGCCGCCGGAGAAGCCGCCGGGCAGGAACACGATCTGGGCGTTTTTGATGGCCCGCTCCAGCTCCAGGGCGGATTCCGCCAGCCCGTCCGCCGTCAGGTTGCGGATGACCACCGTCTCCGCGTCCATCCCCGCCCGCAGGCAGGCGCGGACGGAATCGTACTCGCAGTTGGTGCCGGGGAACACGGGGATGACCACCCTCGGGCGGGCGATCTCACCGTCAAACACGGCGGGGGAGCGGCGCTCCCAGGTGATGGTCTCCACCGGCTCAGCGGTGCCCGCGCGGGTGGCGTAGACCTCCTCCAAGGTCTGCTCGTTGAGCTTGAGCAACTCGTCAATGGGGGCGGAGTCGTTTCCGATAGTGATAACGGGCTCGGCAGTCGTGACACCCAGCTTCATGACGCCGGGCACAGCCACATCTTCCGTCAGTTCCGCCACGATGGCACCGTAGAAAGCCAGATCCCATTCGATCTCCTTGTCCTCCGCCCGGAAGCCGACGCGGTTGCCGAAGGACATTTTCATGACCGCCTCGGCCACGCTGTTCTCCACGGCCCAGGCCGCTTTCACTTTCCCGGCCTGATGAAGGGCCTGGAACGCCTCCCAGGCGGCGCGCTGGCTTGCCGCGCCCACATCGGTCGGCGCAAACAGATACACCGGGTGCCCCGCCTCCTTGAACTCGGGTGAGAGCACGTCCCCGGCCTTGACGGGGGCAATCGCAAACGAAATCACGGTGGGCGGCACGTCCAAATCCATAAACGACCCGGACATGGAGTCCTTGCCGCCGATGGCAGCCGCGCCGTAATCCAGCTGGGCCTCCAGCGCCCCCAGCAGGGCCTGGAAGGGCTTGCCCCAGCGCTGGGGGTCGCTGCGGAGCCTCTCAAAGAACTCCTGCAAGGTCAGGTAAGCGTCTTTATAATCCGCACCCGCCGCCACGATTTTGGCGATGGAGGTGGTCACGGCGCTGTACGCCCCCTCATAGGGATCGGTACTTAACGCCTCCGGGTCACAGCCATAGGCCATGACGCTGGCCTGGTCGGTCTCCTCCCCCGGCATGGTGGGCAGCAGCGCCGCCATGGCCTGGGCGGGGGTGGTCTGGTACTTGCCGCCGAAGGGCATCAGCACAGACCCCGCGCCGATGGAGCCGTCGAACCGCTCCACCAGCCCCCGGCGGCTGGCGCACCTCAAGCTGGCGGCAGTCTCCCGCAGGGTGGAGGGCCGCTCTATTCCGTGCCCCACGTATTCCGGCACGGACACCTTGGCGTGCTTCACCGCGCCGTTGGTGTTCAAAAACTCCCGGCTCAGGTCGGCGATGGTCTGGCCCTTCCAGGTCATGACCATCCGGGGGCTCTCGGTGACCACCGCCACACGGTAAGCCTCCAGGTTCTCCCCCTGGGCGGCGGCGATGAACGCCTCCTCGTCCTCGGGAGCCACCACGACGGCCATACGCTCCTGGCTCTCGGAGATGGCAAGCTCGGTGCCGTCCAGGCCGTCGTACTTCTTGCGCACCGCGTCCAGGTCGATCTCCAGCCCGTCGGCCAGCTCGCCGATGGCCACGGACACGCCGCCCGCGCCGAAGTCATTGCACCGCTTAATCATCCTCGTCACGTCCCCGTTGCGGAACAGCCGCTGGAGCTTGCGCTCCTCGGGGGCGTTGCCCTTCTGCACCTCGCTGGCCATGGTGGCCAGCGACTTTTTGTTGTGGCTCTTGGAGGAGCCGGTGGCCCCTCCGATGCCGTCCCGGCCCGTGCGCCCCCCCAGCAGGATGACCACGTCACCGGGGGCAGGGCGCTCCCGGCGCACATGGCTGGCCGGGGCGGCGGCGACGACCGCGCCGCACTCCAGGCGCTTGGCGATGTAGCCGGGGTGGTACAGCTCGGCCACGTGGCCGGTGGCCAGGCCGATCTGGTTGCCGTAGGAAGAATAGCCCGCCGCGGCGGTCTGGGCGATCTTCCGCTGGGGCAGCTTGCCCTCTAGGGTGTCGCTCAGGGGGACGGTGGGGTCGCCACCGCCGGTGACCCGCATGGCCTGGTGGACATAGGCCCGTCCGGACAGGGGGTCCCGGATGCAGCCGCCGATGCAGGTGGCCGCGCCGCCGAAGGGCTCAATCTCGGTGGGGTGGTTGTGGGTCTCGTTCTTGAACATGAGCAGCCAGTCCTGCTCCTCGCCGCCTACATCGGCGTTGACGTGGATGGAGCAGGCGTTGATCTCCTCGCTCTCGTCCAGCTCGGGCAGGAGGCCCCGCTTTTTGAGGACTTTTGTGCCAATGGTGGCGATGTCCATCAGGGTCTGGGGGCGCTTTTTCGCCTTCTCCTCGCCGTACACCTCCACCCGGGCGGCCAGATAGCGCTCATAGGCTTTCCGCACGTCCTCGTCCTCAATCCGCACCTCGTCCAGATGGGTGGAGAAGGTGGTGTGGCGGCAGTGGTCGGACCAGTAGGTATCCACCACCCGCACCTCGGTGATGGTGGGGTCCCGGCGCTCCCAGTCCCGGAAGTAGTTTTGCAGGAATTTCAGGTCGTCCAGGTCCATGGCCAGCCCCAGCTTGTCCAGCAGGGCGGCGAGATCGTCGCTATCAAGCTCAGTGAAGCCGTCCAGCGTCTCCACTTTATTCGGCGTGTCATAGCTCTGGGCCAGCGTCCTTGGCTTGTCCATGGACGCCTCCCGGCACTCCACCGGGTTAATGAGGTGGCCTTTCACCTTGTCCTGATCCGCCTGGGACAGCATCCCCTCCAGCACATATACCGTGGCGGCGCGCACCAGGGGACGCTCCCCGCCGGTCATGAGCTGGACGCACTGGGCAGCGGAGTCCGCCCGCTGGTCGAACTGGCCCGGCAGGGCCTCCACGGCCAGGATGGTGTGGGTGTCCGCCGGACGGGGGAAGTCCCCGTCATACACCGCGTCCACCTGGGGCTCGGAAAACACCGTACCCTTGGCCTGCTCATAGACGCTGGCGTCGATGCCCTCCACGTCGTAGCGGTTCAAAATGGTGACAGCGTTCAGGCCCTGGATGCCCAGCTGCTCCCGCAGATCCCGGCACAGCCCCGGGGCCTCCACGTCAAAGCCGGGGCGCTTACGGACAAAGCAGCGGAACACTTGGCTTTTGTTCTGGTTCATGGTTTATTTCTCCTTCTCTGGCGAAAGCTTCCGCCGGGAAAATTAACGATTGGACGTGGTGATCCACTCCTCCATCCGATAGAAGGGGTTGGACCGGGTGGGCTGAAGGCCGGACACCATCCCCCAGCGCACCAGCAGGGAGCCCCGCTTGAAGCATATGGGGGCGATGGGCGCGGCCTGGGCGAACCGGGCCCACAGGGCTTTCGCGGCCTGGGCACGCTCCTCCCCCTGGGCGGCTTTCCAAGTCTCCAGCGCCTGGACAAGCCCCCGATTCTCACCGACGCCGTAGCTCAATGACCCGGTGAACAGGGGGGAGGGGTCGAAGTCCCCGGTGAGCCGCACCTCGCCGATGTAAAGATCAAACTGCCCCGCGGCCAGGGCGGCGGTGTAATTGCTCCAGGACAGGGAGTTCACCGTGACGCTCACCCCCAGCTCGGTGAGGGCGGCGGCGACAGTGTCCGCCACGGCCTGACGGCTCTCATTGTCGCTGTTCACCAGCAGGGTAACGGCCAGCGGCACATTTCGGCGGTAGCGCAGGCCGTCCTCCTCATTGCGCTCATACCCCGCCTGGGCCAGCAGTTCGGCGGCCCCTTCCAGGTCATAGTCCAGCAGGGCGGCGCTCTCCCCGTCATACTCCCCGCACAGGGGGGAGACGGGCAGATTGGCGGGATCGGCGTGGCCGGACAGCAGCGTCTGCACCACGCCCTCCCGGTCAATGGCCAGGGAGAACGCCTGCCGCACCAGGTTGGACTGGCACGGCCCCCCGGCGGATCGGAAGCCCACGAACAGCATTGCGGTGGTGGGGTAGTCGCAGGTCTCGTAGCTGCTGGAATACCCCAGCGCATAGGCGGAAGAGAATTCGGTGGTGACGGCGGTGACCTCCCCGCTGTCAAAAGAGGCGATGCGCTCGTCCGCCCCGCTCACCGGGGTGAGCGGGATGGTGGAGTAGGGCAGGGCCGCCGCTCCGGCGTTGTAAGGATTGGTCTGAAGGTATAGGCGGTCGCCCGCCGCCTCGTATTGATAGTACCCCGTGCCCAAAGGGGCGGGGGCGTCCTCCCGTTCCAGCACCACGGGCACGTCCAGCAGGGCGGGCAGGTTCCCGTTGGGCGCGGACAGATAGACCACCAGGGTGGCGTCGTCCACCGCCGTCACGTCGGTGATCTCCGCCAGCCGGGGCGCATAGGAGGCGCTCGTCCGGGCGGCGTTCAGCGATGAGGCCGCGTGCCGGGCGGAGACAGGGGTTCCGTCGGAGAACAGCGCCCCCGTATTCAAGGTGAAGCTCCAGCTGTACCCATCCTCGCTGGGCGCGCCGGAGGCGGCCAGCACCGGCTGCGGGGAGAAGGAGTTGTCCAGCTCATACAGCCCCTGGTACACCAGCCCCGCCAGCTCCCGGTTCACCTGACTGTCCCCGGCGATGGGGTGGAGGGTGGCGGCGGGGTCATAGCCCAGGCTGAACCGCACCACCTCCGGCGTCCGGGTGGGGG
>JAIEFH010000290.1 GCA_029067025.1 Oscillospiraceae bacterium
GGCTTTTGCTGCCCCTGTTGCTGGGACGCGCGCTCCTGGCGGGGCTGGTTCTGGGCGGACTTGCCCTGCCCGCCACGGTTCCGGCGCCCACCGCCCTGCTTGGGGCTGTCGGGCTGGGGCTGCTGACCGCCCTCCCCCAGATAGCGGTTCAGCACCTCCCCCAGGTCGGCGGGGCCATCCGGCTTGCGCCCGGAGCGTACCCGCTCCCCCTCCTGGGTGCGCAGCTTTTCCAGCTCCCCCTTGGAGGGCGCGATGTAGCCCTCGGGGCGCTTGCCTTTGCCGCTGCGTACCACCCGGATCTCGTTGGTGAGATAGGTCTTGGGCTGCTCGGTGGAGTCCTCCAGACGGACCTTCACCTGCTCCTTGAGAAGGTTGACGGCGGACACGGAGCCCACCCCGTCGGGACACTCCACAAAGGACTCCTGCTTGGGGCAGCGCTTCACCGCGTCCTCATAGGCCCCCTGCTCGTATTTCAGGCAGCACATCAGCCGCCCGCAGGTGCCGGAGATCTTGGTGGGGTTCAGGGACAGGTTCTGGGTTTTGGCCATCTTGATGGACACGGGCTGGAACTCGTCCAAAAACTGGGCGCAGCAGAAGGGCTTGCCGCAGATGCCGAAGCCCCCCAGCATACGGGCCTCGTCCCGCACGCCGATCTGCCGCAGCTCGATGCGGGCCCGGAAAATGCCCGCCAGATCCTTTACCAGGGCGCGGAAGTCCACCCGCCCGTCGGAGGTGAAGAAGAAGATGATCTTGCTGCCGTCGAAGCTGTACTCCACCTGGACCAGCTTCATGTCCAGGCCGTGGCGCTCCACCAGCTGCTGGCAGACGGTCAGGGCCTCCTTTTCCTTGGCCCGGTTCTCGCGCACCTGCCGCTCGTCCCGCTCCGTGGCCAGCCGCACCACCGGGCGCAGGGGCTGGACCACGGCGCTGTCCTCCACCATGGTGTTGCGGCGGACGCAGGAGCCGTATTCCAGGCCCTTGCCCGTCTCCACAATGACGCTCTGGCCCTCCGCCACCGTCAGGCCGGCGGGGTCAAAATAATATTGCTTGCCGCCCGGCCGGAACCGGACGCTGATGATTTCCGTCATAAGGGTTGTCCTCCGTATATTTGAATGCTTTTCTCAGAAAAGCTGGGTCAACAGCCAACCTAATGTGTGGCCCGCGCTGGGGCGGTACACCCCGTTCTCCCGGCAGACCTTGAGGGCCTGGAGCACTTGGGCCCCCCGTTTGGGGCACCCTGCCAGCCGGCGGGACACTTGATTTTCCGTCTCGCCCAGCAGGGCGGTGAGCTGATCCTGCTTGGGCCTCTCCAGCTCCAGCTCCACCAGGGCCTGGGCGCAGGCCAACTCATCCCCGCCCAGCAGCAGCCCCGCCAAAGACGCGGCCCGCTCCACCAGCTCTGGGCTGGGGGGCGTCTCCTCCGGAGGAAGGGCGAGCAGTTCGCACCGGGAGCGCACCGTATCCAGCAGCATCCCCGGCTGATCCGCCAGCAGCAGGAAGGCGGCGTAAGCCGGACCGTCCTCCAGCACCTTCAGCAGGGCGTTCTGGGCGGCGGGATTCATGGCGTCCGCCGGGTCGATGACATATACCTTCCGCCTGCCCTCGTTGGGGCGGATGTAGGCGTCGGACCGCAGGGCGCGGATCTGATCCACGGCAATCTCCCGCCTGTCCGGGGCAGGGGCGGCGCACACCACGTCCGGGTGGGTTCCCGCCGCCGCCTTCCGGCAGGGCGGGCATTTGCCGCAGGGAGGGCTCCCACCGGGAGGAAGCTCCCCCTGGCACAGATAGGCCGCCGTCAGGCGGCGGGCCAGTGCGGCCCGGCTGTCCCCGCTCCCCCCGGTGATGAGGTAGGCGTGGGACAGGGGATTGGGAAGCTCAATCATAGCCGCTCGAACCGCTCCACGTCCACCACGAACACGGTGGCCCCGCCCACGGTGACCTCCACCGGCATGACGGGCATGAAGCCGTAGCTCATTTCGGTGATGGCGGGCACCATCTGCTTGCGGCTGTGGGAGTGTTCATGGATCAGATCAATGACGGCCTGCACCTGTTCCTCCTCCACGCCGATGAGCAGGGTGACGTTGCTGGCCAGCAGGAAGCCGCCGGTGGTGGACAGGCGGGTGGAGGAAAAGCCGTTCCTGGACAGGCTTTGGGTGACGGCGTTGGCGTCGTCGCGGTTAATAATGGCGATGATGAGCTTCATGGCTTTACCCCTCCCTGGTGATAACGCCGCAGGATTCTAATCACAGGCGGATATAATATCTGCCGTGGAGATATTATATCCTATTTCACGCAAATAGGCCAGATGTTTTTTTTCGATCCGCTCCCCAGGGGCGATGACCGGCACGCCGGGGGGATAGGGCGCGATTTGACAGGCGGCGATG
>JAIEFH010000291.1 GCA_029067025.1 Oscillospiraceae bacterium
TACCATGCGGTTGAGTTCCAACAGCACCACCTGCTCCAGCGAATCGGCTCGGATATAGTGGGTTTCATTGCAAGTCCCCCGATTGCCCCGATAGTTAGAACAGTTAAAATATTCGATGGAGCTGTTGGGGTGGTTGATGTTGTAATGCAGTTTGTGACCGCAGTCGGCACAGTACAGCAGACCGGCGAACATATTCTTCTCGGTGTTTTTCGGTTTCCGGCGCTTTGTCCCCTCCCGCAGCTTTTGCACCTGCTCCTATGTGGCGGTGTCGATGATAGCCTCGTGGTGGTTTTCAAAGACGGCCCAATTTTCTTCAGGATTTTCCAGGCGGCGCTTATTCTTAAAGGACTTGGAATAGGTCTTAAAATTGATAAGCGTACCTGTGTATTCCCGGAGTGTCAGGATTTTGGTGATAGTGGTCTTACACCATTTGCAGGGGGTATCCTGGCTCTTTTTGCCGCCCTTGCGGATGCCCTTACTCTCCCAATACTGTGTGGGAGTCAAAATTCCATCCTCCTGCAACATCCGGGCCGTGGTTTTAATCCCCTTCCCCTCAATGCAGAGCCGGTAAATCCTGCGGACTACCTCGGCGGCTTCATCGTCGATGATCCACTTTCGCGGGTTATCCGGGTCTTTTTTGTAGCCATAGGGCGGCGGACACATGGGATCGCCAGCGTTGCCGCGCAGTTTTTTGGAGCTGCGCACCTTGCGGCTGATGTCCTTGGCGTACCACTCGTTCATGATGTTCCTGAAGGGCGAGAAATCATCATCACCCTGGTCGCTGTCCACACCGTCGTTCACGGCGATAAACCGAACATTGTGGTCTGGAAAATAGGTGTCGGTGTAATATCCCACCTGTAAATAATTACGCCCCAGCCGGGACATATCCTTTACGATCACGGTGGTCACATAACCGGCCTCTATGTCCTCCAACATCTGCTTGAAACCGGGACGGTTGAAATTCGTCCCGGTGTAGCCGTCATCTGCATAGCAGCGTGTGTTAGTGAAACGGTGTTCCTTTGCGTATTTCGTGAGCAATTTCTTTTGGTTTACAATGGAATTGCTCTCGCCTTGCAGATCATCGTCACGACTGAGGCGGAGGTATAACGCCGTAACACCGTGTTTATTACCTGTTCTGGACTGCATATTTCCTCCTTCCCGGCAGCCAGACAAACACATTTCTATTTGATTGTAGTAGTGCTGACTGCGAAACGCAAATGTGCAATCACTTTTTTCTTGGCTTGATGTTCTCGGTCAGAATGAGCCGTTTCATCTTGTCGGCCAAATCCTCCGCGCCGTCCCCGGCCTTGGATTCCTTGAACGAGGAAACAACCTCATACTTCACATTATTTACCGTGTGTTCGCTCAACGGAGCGGAAAGGATTTTCTTCATACGCTCCCCTTTCCTGCTTTGGGCCGCACAGCGTACCGTTCCCCTGCCTCCTGCTTGCAATAGGCACATACTTCTTTTTCAGCCTGTCCCAGCGTGGCCTTCCGCAAAGTAAAAGCGCCTGTGCCGCGAAAAGCGTCAGCACAAGCGCCGCATAAACAAAGCGTCAGTTTGCC
>JAIEFH010000292.1 GCA_029067025.1 Oscillospiraceae bacterium
CTTCTGACCGGGGGCTGCATCACCCTTTTTATTGAGTCCTGCCAGCTTTTCATCGGCCGCACCTTCGACATCGACGACCTGACGCTCAACACGCTGGGGGTGTTCTGCGGTTTTCTGCTGGCGGCGTTTCTCCGACGGAGGTTCCCACGGTTTGCCGAAAGGCTGGCCGTCTCCCCCATCATTTCTTCGTAATTGAGGTATTTTCCCATGGCCCAGTCCATCATCCAAACTGAAAACCTCACCTTCCGCTACACCACCGAGGAGGGCGTGGCCCCCACCGTGCTGGATGGCGTGTCCCTGTCCATACAGCCGGGGGAGTTCGTGGCGGTGCTGGGCCACAACGGCTCCGGGAAATCCACGCTGGCCAAGCATATGAACGCCATCCTCCTGCCCTCCGGGGGCAAGGTGTACGTGGACGGCATGGACACCCGCGACGAGGACAAGCTGCTGGACATCCGCCGCCGGGTGGGCATGGTGTTCCAGAACCCGGACAACCAGATCGTGGCCAGCGTGGTGGAGGAGGATGTGGCCTTTGGCCCGGAAAATTTGGGCGTGCCCTCCGAGGAGATTCGGGAGCGGGTGGACAGTGCCCTGGCCGCCGTGGGCATGACCGAATACGCCCATCACGCCCCGCACCTGCTGTCCGGCGGGCAGAAGCAGCGGGTGGCCATCGCCGGGGTGCTGGCTATGCGGCCCCGGTGCATCGTGCTGGACGAGCCCACCGCCATGCTGGACCCGGTGGGCCGGAAAGAGGTGCTGGACACCGTGCGCCGCCTCAACCGGGAGAACGGCATCACCGTGGTGCTCATCACCCACCACATGGACGAGGCCGCCCAGGCCGACCGGCTCATCGTCATGCATGACGGCCACATCATGGCGGATGACAAGCCGGAGCGGGTGTTCCAAAACGTGGACGGCCTGCGCTCCCTGGGACTGGAGGTACCCGAGCCGGTGGCCCTGCTGTACGAGCTGCGGCAGAACGGGGTGGACGTGCCCCTCACCGCGCTGACGGTGGACGAGTGCGCCGGGGTTTTGAAGGAGCTGCTGGCGTAGCGCTGTAAAATAGAGAGGGGTATATTGCGTGATTGAGCCAATCAAAAAAGAGCAGTTACATCAATGTCTTGAAATTATGAAACTAGGTTATGAAAATACTGCAGCAAAATTTGGCATGACAGAGGATAATTGTCCGCATAGAGGAAGAACGCGTTTGCCATATCGCATATTTGAGGATGAATATAATAGCGGATGTTTCATGTACGCATATGTATATGGCGGAGCATTAGTTGGTTTTCTATCTATACTTGTGGAAGAACATAAAATGCACATCAATGATATAGTAATACTTCCTGCATATCAAAATAATGGGTTCGGAAGCACGCTCATGCAGTTTGCCAAAGAAGAAGCCAAACGAAGGAATTGTGATAAAATTGTCTTAGGAATGGTACATGATAATATACCGCTGCGAAATTGGTATGAGAAATTGGGTTTTCATACTATTGAACTCAAAAAGTATGAAAAAGTAAATTATACCGTTGGAACAATGGAATTACTACTATAGAAATCTACAAATTCCAGTCGCACATTATCTCCATCCAAGGAGTTTGATCCATGGCAGCTATCATTGAGACAAAGGAACTGACGCACCTCTACAGCGCGGGCACCCCCTTCGAGCACACCGCCCTCCACGCAGTGGATTTTTCGGCTGACCCCGGCGAATATGTAGCCGTCATCGGCCGCACCGGGTCTGGAAAATCCACCCTGATCCAGCACCTCAACGGCCTGCTGAGGCCCACCTCCGGCCAGGTGCTGTTTGAGGGCACGGACATCTGGGAGAGCCGCGAGCGCACCCGGCAGGTGCGGTGCCAGGTGGGGCTGGTGTTCCAATACCCGGAGTACCAGCTCTTCGAGGAGACGGTGTATCAGGACATCGCCTTCGGCCCCAAGAACATGGGGCTGGATAAGGACGAAATCGACCGCCGGGTGAAGCAGTCCGCCCGGTTTGTGGGGCTGGAGCCGGGTGTTTTGGAGAAGTCCCCCTTCGACCTGTCCGGCGGGCAGAAGCGGAGGGTGGCCATCGCCGGGGTCATCGCCATGGAGCCCCAGGTGCTGGTGCTGGACGAGCCCACCGCGGGGCTTGACCCCTCCGGCTCCGCCCGCATTTTGGACAACATCCGCACCTACCATCAGGAGAAAAACGCCTGCATCATCCTGGTGTCCCACTCCATGGAGGAGGTAGCCCGGGAGGCCGAGCGGCTGGTGGTCATCCATAAAGGCACCATCCCCTTCTCCGGCCCTCCGGCGGAAGTATTCACCCACGGGGACGAGCTGGAGGCCATGGGCCTTGGCGTGCCCGCCATGACGAGAGTGTTCGCCCGTCTGCGCTCCATGGGGGTGGATGTGCCCGCCTCGGTATACACCATCCCCCAGGCCCGGGAGGCCGTGCTGGCCGCCCTGCATCGGGGTTCCGGAGAGAGGAAGCAGACCGCTTCTGACGAAAAGGGGGCGGTGTAATGGCGCTGCGAGACATCACCCTGGGCCAGTATTTCCCCGGACGCTCCCCCATCCACAACCTGGACCCCCGGGCCAAGCTGGTGGGTATGATCTGCTATATTGTTGCCCTGTTTCTGGGCAGCTGGTTCGTCACCTACGCCATCCTGCTGGCGGTGCTTATCGCCGTGGTGGCGGTGTCCACCGTCAAGCCAAAGGCCCTGCTGCGGGGGCTGAAGCCGGTGGTCTTTATCCTGGTGTTCACCGCCGTGCTCAACATCTTCTACACCCCCGGCGAGCCGCTGGTGACCTTCTGGATCTTCACCATCACCCGGGAGGGCATCATCCACGCCTTCTTCATGGTGGTGCGCATCATCATGCTCATCACCTGCACCTTCCTGCTGACCTACACCACCTCTCCCCTGGCCCTTACCGACGGGCTGGAGCATCTGATGGGGCCGCTGAAAAAAATCCACGTCCCCGTCCACGAGCTGTCCATGATGATGTCCATTGCCCTGCGGTTCATCCCCACCCTTATCGAGGAGACGGACAAGATCATGTCCGCCCAGCGGGCCCGGGGCGCGGACTTCGACTCGGGCAACCTGATCCAGAAGGCGAAAGCCCTCATCCCCCTGCTGGTGCCGCTGTTCATCTCCGCCTTCCGGCGGGCGGACGAGCTGGCCACGGCCATGGAGTGCCGCTGCTACCACGGCGGCGAGGGCCGCACCCGGATGAAGCAGCTCCACTACCGCCCCGGCGACATCCTGTTCATGCTGGGGGCGCTGATATTGGCGGTTGGCATCGGCGTGCTGGGGCACTTCGGATTTTAAAATTAAGGAGGGGAACGCCATGGAGCAGCGCAACATCGCCCTGCGGCTGAGCTACACCGGCACCGCCTACCACGGCTGGCAGGTGCAGAAAAACGCCGTGTCCGTGGCGGAAACCCTGGAAAAAGCCCTGGCCTCGGTGGTGTGCCACCCGGTGAAGGTCACCGGCGCGGGCCGCACCGACGCGGGGGTCCACGCTCAGGTGTACATCGCCAACTTTCGCACCACCTCCGGCATTCCCGTCGAGCGGCTGCCCCTGGCGGTGAACACCCGCCTGCCTGACGACATCTCGGTGTTCAAGGCCACGGTGGTGCCGGACGGGTTCAACGCCATCGGCTCCTGCCTGAAAAAGGAGTATACCTACCGCATCTACAACTCCCGCATCCGGGATCCGTTCTACGTCAACCGGGTGTGGTTCTACCCCAAGCCGCTGGACGAGAAGATTATGGCGGAAGCGGCAAGGCAGTTTGTGGGCACTCACGACTTCGCCGCCGTGCGCTCAGTGGGCACCGAGACCCGCACCACCGTGCGCACCGTCCACTACTTCGACATTGAGCGCCACGGGGACATCATCGACTGCCGGGTGTGCGCCGACGGCTTCCTCTATAATATGGTGCGGGCCATGGTTGGCACCTGCATTTACGCCGCCGAGGGCAAGCTGGATCCGGCGGAGATCCCCGCCATCCTGGAATCCCGCAACCGCACCCTGGCGGGCCCCACCGCGCCTCCTGACGGTTTGTATATGACTAACCTGTGGTATGAGGAAGATGTGTTATAGGCAGCCAGGCTGTCGTGGCGGCGCGGTTGGCCTGCCCCCGGCAGGCCCGCCGCGAAGCGGCGCAGCCGAGGCGGAATTCACTTCCGCCCGGCTGCTCAAATCCCGCCGGACGGGCTGTATATGACCAACCTGTGGTATCACGAAAACGTTCTCTGACAACGGAGCATTTATGGACGAACAACGCCAAAAAAAACCGAAAATTCAGCCTCTGCATGGCCGGCCGGAACAATCGCCTCCCAGCCAGGAGCCGCCGAAAAAGCCGAAGCGCAAGCTGCCCCGCTTTTTGATGCGGGTCATCGCCGCCCTGGTGGTGCTGGCGGTCACGCTGTGCCTGGTGGTGGTAGTGGCCTTCCGGGACAGCCTGAACCTGGACAGCATCAAGCGCTGGTTTCACTACCGCTCCCTCACCATCAGCGACAACGGCAAAGCGGAAACCTTCCCCTACGACGGCGATCTGAACTGCACCTTCGCCGTGCTGGACGGGGATCTGCTGGTGTGCTCCCGCAACGCCATCTCCCTATACTCCGGCAGCGGCGCCCAGTACATCAACCAGTCGGTAAACATGGAAAACCCTGTGGTGAACACCAACGGCTCCCTGGCGGTGGTGTATGACGCGGGGGGCTCCTCCCTGTACATATTGGGCCAGCGGACGCTGGTATGGACGGGCGAGGGCCTGGAGTCCATCCTGTCCGCCCGGCTGAACAAAAACGGCCAGCTCACCGTGGTCACCCAGGCCGGCGGTTACCGGGGGACAGTCACCGTGTATGACTCCGCCTACTCCCCTGTGATGAGCGTCAATCTATCCTCCGCCTTTATCATGGACGCGGCTTTGTCCGACGATGGGCACACGCTGGCCATACTCACCCTGGGCCAGGCCGGCGGTACGTTCGCCACCAGCCTGGAGCTTTACGACATGAGCTACTCCAGCGGCGAATACAAGCCCGACTTTATCTGCCAACTGGGGAGCAGCGTGGTACTGGAGACCCGGCACACCGCAAACGCGGTGTGGGCCCTGGGCGACCGGGGGCTCACCATCACCGGCCACGACGGCCGCACCTCCGGCGTGAGCTGGGCGGACAAGCATCTGCGGCGGTATACGCTGAGGGGGGACGGCTTCGCCGTCATCCTGCTGGGCAAGTACCGGGCGGGCAGCCGGGCGGAGCTGTGGGTGGTGGACGGCAAGGGCCAGCGCCGCGTCCTGAACATCAACGAGCAGGTCATGTCC
>JAIEFH010000293.1 GCA_029067025.1 Oscillospiraceae bacterium
TCCCTCCCCCCTGCCCCCACAGGAGCTACGCCGGAACGGACTGGCGGGCGGCGGTGTGCTGTCATGACGCCCCGCCTGAGGAAATCGTCTTTCTCCACATCAACTCATAAGCAAACCCCATCCCTCGAGGGGGATGGGGTTTGCTTTTAGTGATACGCCCGGTAGAGAAACGCCGCGATTTCGCCGCGGGTGCACACTCTGTCCGGGGCAAAGGCATCGCCGCCGCCGTAGCCCTTGGTCACGCCCTTCTCCACGGCCCAGGACACCGCCCCGGCATAGGGGGCGTCAGCGTCCACGTCGGAGAAGCTGGCAGCCTCAGACGCCTCGGGGCCGTCCAGAGCCTGCCAGATGTAGGACACGGCGTCGGCCCGAGTGCACAGGGCGTCGGCATTGAAGTCATCGTCGATCATCTTCTGCTCATAAGCCCAGTCAATGGCGTCCTGATACCAGGTTTCAACGGTAACAGGGGCCTTGGCGGCGGAAGCGGGCTCATCCGCCGCCCGCCACAAGAAGGTCAGGATCTGGGTGTGGGAGCAGTCCACGCCGGGGGCAAACGTGCTGCCGCCGCCGTAGCCCTTGGTAATGCCCTTCTTGGCAGCCCACTGGGCCTCCTCGGCACACCATGCAGGTGTGTCGGTGAACTTGGGGACGGGCTCGGGCCGGGGGGCGCTGGGGTCATAGATGTAGGCGCTGTCGCTGAGGGCAAGCCAGCCGTCGGTGTACAGATCCTTTTGCTCGTCCCGATAGACATAGGCCGTGGAGCCGGGGTTCAGGGGTATGATATAGGCCCGCCCGCCGTCCTCCCGGGTGCCGCCCGCCAGGAACAGCTTGTCCGGGGCCCCGATGTTTTCGCCGTCGCAGTTGGTCACGTCCACCAGGTAGTTCTTTCCGTCCTCCATCTGAACCACGTTCCACATATGGTCGCCGCCGTTCATGGAGCCGGTGACGGTGCGGCACACAATGTCCCCGTCGAATTCGGACAGGTCGCACAAGTACTGGAACGCCTTGGAATACCCCTCGCACACCACGTTGGTATCAGGGTCGCCGTCAAACACGTTCACCAGCTGCCATGGGTCGCCGTAGGGGGAGCCGTCCGCGGTGGCCGCAAAGTCAAAGGATACCAGCCGGCAGATCTCCTGGCAGTATGCCGCCAGCTTTTCATAGTCGGATTTGTCCTGATACTTGTCCACGATGGCCTTGGCGTTTTCCGCCGCCTTCTTCGCCGCGGCCACCTTGTCCCCGCTGACGGTGGTGTCGCCGCCGTCCTGGTATGCCTCCGACACTTGGAAGGTGATGGTCAAATCCTGGACGGATGCCCGGTTCCCCTGAATGGAATAGGAAAACTTATATGCGTATTCCGCACCCATCCAGAACATCTCATAGGCACAGTCCGATGCCAGCGCGGTGTAGACCCGCTCGATGTGGAGGGTGTCCGCCACCTTTTTCTTCAGCTTGTCCACGGCGGCGCTCTCGCTGTCCCCCGCCGCCCCAAGCTCCGACAGCGTCCAGGACAGGGCGTCCTGATCCGAGAGGATGACGACGGTGCTCGTTCTGGTTCCGTCCGCGATTTGGGCCACCTCGTCCTTCAGCGCCCGGTACACCGCCAGATCCGCGCCGGTGAGCCGGCGGCCCGCCGCGCCTACAACCTCCGCCGCCAGCGCCGTGCCTGGCAGCAGGGTAGCCGCCAAGGCCAACGCCAGCAGAACGGCTGTCCATCGTTTCTTCATACTGTGTCCCTCACAAGTAAAATGATAGTATATTTTATCAGATTAAAGGGGAAATTACAAGAGGAGCGAAAAAGCGTCCCATTTAAGATAATGGCTGCTGGGATAAAGCTCCAGCGATTTCACGAATGCAACCAATATTGACTATTTTCTATCCTTGTCATGGGTATAGTGTTGTGATAAAATAAAGACAATTTTTTGAATCAAATGGAGAAGTATATATGAAGTCAAAGAAGTGGATTATACTTATCGCTGTTTTTGTGTGCATTCTATCTGGGTGCGGGAAGCTTGACCTGCTCAGTCAATATAATACGGATGGAATCGCATATCTATCTTATACGGATATTGATACGGTCTGTGATACCCCGGAACTAGCACAGGCCGGCGAAAACCTCTTACATTCTATGGAAGAACAACTTTTGCTTTCTTTCGTAGTCGACAGCAGTATTGAACTGACAGAGGAATTAGGAAAGTATGACCATTTGATTTTAGTAAACTCACAATGGATAAAAAGATTTGGCGAAGCCGAGAGATTAGAATCTATCGAGTACAGCAGCCTATCAACTAGCATGCAGAAATTTTTGGACGCTCAAATGCCAATATGGACGATTGATGGCAGTGTATTGCCTGACGGAGTAAGTCTATATCAATACAGAAATGGTAAGCTGCTTGCATTTCCGGTTAATGTAACATTGGACGCAGCAAGGCCAATTGAGGCAACCGATCCATTGATTGTGCTTGTGGAACAGCCCACACAAACTTTGAAAGCCCGCGAGTGTTTACTTCCTCTGACTTCAAGCGGAAACATCTTGTTTACAGATGGAATGAAGCTGAAAGAGGAATTTGCAGAGAATAAACTTAAGGATTACGGCAACGTTGAACTGTTAGAGTGATCGTGATTAGGAAAAAGCCCTCCCGGCTTGCGAACCGGGAGGGCTTGTTTTACCGCTTCAAACGCTCCATGACCGCCTGTTCCAGGCGGTCGCCATATTTCATGGCCAGCAGAAATACCGCCAGCCCCGCGATGCCCAGCAGGACGAACCCCCATAGAGGGATTGCCACCGTGGCGCTGCCCACCATGCAGGCCACCAGCAGTCCCCAGGGCCGGGCGATGACCACCAGCAGGATAAACCGCTTGAAGGAGATGTCGGTCAAACCCGCCAGGATGCACAAAATGTCGTCCGGGAAAAAGGGGAACAGGAAGGCCAGCAGCAGAAACACGTCCCGCTTCCGGCGGATCACGTCCAGGTATTTCTCGGACAGCTTTTCGCTGACGAATTGGCCGACGAATCTCTGCCCCAGCACCCGGGCCAGGACAAACACAATGGCGGAGCCTGCCGCCACCGCCCCCCAGGTCAGCAGGAAGGAGGGCCACAGCCCAAACAGGTACGCCCCCGCCGCGGCGGTGATGTTGCTGGGGATGGGCGCGATGACCACCGAGGCCAGTTGGATGCCGAAATAGGCCAGGTGCGACCAGGGGGCGCTGCGGGCGATGTACTCCCCCATCTGCTCCGGGGAGCCCGCCGCCTGGAAAAAGCCGGTGGCGTACAGCGCCCACACGCTGCCGCCCAAAATGGCGATGGTCAGCGCCCAGAGAAAGATTCTGCCCGTCTTACTCTGCATAAAGTCCCCCACTTTCCGACACGGTCTTGGTCTGTGCTATATTATACCGGGTTTGAGAAAAAACGCAACAAAAGTTCCCTTCAAAAATCATGAAGATTTCTTTAGGATGGGCAAAAAATCCCCCGAAGCGACGCTTCGGGGGATTTCCTTTGACAGATTAGTCGGTGACGTAGGGCAGCAGGGCCACGTGACGGGCGCGCTTGATGGCGTCGGTCAGCTGGCGCTGATGCATAGCGCAGGTGCCGGTGGTGCGGCGGGGCAGGATCTTGGAGCGCTCGGACAGATACCGCTTCAGCTTCTGGGCGTCCTTGTAGTCGATCTGTTCCACCTTGTCCACGCAGAACGCGCACACCTTGCGGCGCTTGCGGTTGCCGCGGGGCTTCGCATTATCCATAGCCATATTGGCAGACCTCCTTATGTTTGAGATGGCCCTTCCCTCAGAAGGGCAGTTCGCCGTCGTCGTCGGCCAGGTCGGAGAACTGGTCGCCACCCGACGGGATGCCGTAGTCGGCAGGGGCCGCGGGAGCCGCGGGGCGGTTGTTGCCATAGCCGCCGCCATAGCTGGGGGCGCCATAGCCGCCGTAGCTTCCGCCCCGGTCGCCGCCGTCCCCGTCCCGGCGGGAATCGCCGAAATAGACGTTGTCGGCCACTATCTCGGCGGAGCGGCGCTTGTTGCCCTCCTTGTCAGTCCAGTCCCGGATCTGGAGCCGGCCCTCCACCACGGCCATGCGGCCCTTGGAGAAGTAGCGGCTGACAAACTCGCCGGTTCCCCGCCAGGCCACCACGTCGATCCAGTCAGTCTGACGCTCGCCGGTATTCTTGTCCTTGAAATCGCGGTCCACCGCCAGCGTAAAGCTGGCGACAGGGGTGCCGGACTGGGTGTGGCGCAGCTCCGGGTCACGGGCCAGGCGGCCCATGATGACGATATGATTGAGCATGATCTTCTTCCTCTCAGGCGTCCTTGCCCACGATGATGGAACGCATGACGTTGACATTGATCCGCATCAGACGATCCAGCTCAGCGGGGAACGCGGGGTCGGCGGAGAAGGTCATCAGGACGTAATAGCCCTCCTCCAGGTCGTTGATGGGGTAGGCCAGACGGCGCTTGCCCCACTCGTCCACCTCAGTCACGGTGCCGTGCCCCTCGGCCAGCTCCTTGAAGCGGGCCACCAGAGCGGCGGTATCCTCCTCGCCCAGGGCGGGGTTGATGATATAGAGCACCTCGTAGTTGCCACTTACTTTAGCCATTGTGTTTGCACCTCCTTATGGTCTTATGGCCTCCGATCTCGCCGGAGGCAAGGATGTTGTTGTCGTACGCATATCGCATGATGAACATGGGCGCAGACTTATTTAGTATACACAAAAACCGGCTTTTGTCAAGGGGTCAAGCCCCGTTTTCCGGGGATTTTCCCGTATTTTTCCCGGAAACGGGCCTTCCCCAGCGGTAGCGGGCGGCCAGCCGCTTCCACCTGTCGGGCGACGCGCACAGCCGCGCCCGCTCCTCGTCCACCAGGGCGCGCATCTCGTCCAGCTCCTCCCGGGTCAGGGTGTGCTGGCTGAAGCGGGCCTTCTGGGCCAGCTCCAGGGCCCGGGGGGCGATTTGGCCGCCCCAGCGCTCCATGCCCAGCAAGTAGCCGTAGCCGTTCAGCGCGGCCCGGTTGCGGTCAGCGCCGGCCAGCTTTTTTTCGCGGCGGCGCTTGGGCAGATACTGCCCCAGCCACAGCAGGCCAAACACCCCGGCCACGGCGGCCAGCCCCTTGCCGATCTTAATGAGCGGCGTGAAGTCGATCCTGCCGCCCTGGGGGCCGTCCCCCTCGCCCCCCGGCAGGGCGGCGCTGGGCGCTTCCGAGGCGTCCGGCCCCTGGGATGGCGGGGGCGTCGGCACAGGCGTCGGTGTGGGCTCCGCGCTCTCCGGCACATCGATGGAGGGCGTGGGGCTGGGCTCCACTTCCTCCTCATACCAGGTAAAGGCGCTGGCAGGGGTGACCTCCACCGGGTACCATCCATATCCGTCCACATAGACCTCTACCCAGGCGTGGGCGGCATAGTCGGGCACATCCACCTTCCGCCCTGACTGGGTCTGCGCGGTGTAGCCGCTGACGTACCGGGCGGGGATGCCTATGGCGCGAAGCATCAGCGCGGCGGAGGAGGCAAAGTGCATACAGTAGCCCCGTTGGCTCGTAAACAGGAAATACTCCACCGGATCCGTACCCGCCGGGGCGGCGGGGGTGTCCGGGTCGTATTCGCACAGCCAGTCCAGAATAGACGCAATGCTTGTGGCGGCCGCTACCGGGTCCTGGATCGCGTAAATTCTGGTTCCTCCGACCTCAATATTCAATATGAGGTCCTGGCCGCTGGTGACCACGCCGGAGATACGTTCGCCACGGAAAAGCCCGTTCTGATAGCACAGCTCCAGCAGCGGCTCCTGAAGTTCCACAGGCACGTCCAGGTAGTGCCTATACACATAATCACGGTAGTGCTGCTCCGGCAGGGAGTTAGAGCGGATGAAAGCGAATTGCTCCCGCGGCGTGAAGGCCATGGTATAGCTGGACAGGCCGGCCCGCTGGGCCAGGTAGCTGTCCCGGACGGGCATTATCCCGATCTCCGCCCAGTCCTGCTCCACCAGCTCATAGGGCGTAAAGACGCCGGAGGCCCGCACACCCTCCACCGTGGCGGTGTAGACGGGCATGGACCCTGCCGAGGCGGAGCCGGAGTACATTACGTTCTCGATGCTCATCCCCGGGAACAACAGCGGGGAGGGCGCGTCGCTCACTCCGGCCTCCTCCAGGGCGTCCAGGTATTCCTGATAGAACTCTTGGCCTAAGTCCGTCCAGCGGCCGTCCTCATACCGCCCCAGGGCCGAGCCCCAGAGGTAGAGCCGCCCATTGTAGTCGGAGGTGACCCGCAGCATGGTGCGCCCGGTGTAGTGCAGGGGCCCGGCGTCGCCCAGGTCGGCGGCCTGGGCGGAACCCACATAGGAGGTGGGGGATTGGAATGGCCCATCCCACCGGGAGAGGAAATCGGACAGACGGTCTCCGGCGGCATACAGCCGCTCCTCCGCCCGCAGTGCCCATTCCGGGCGGGTATAGCCCTCCCGGGGAAAAGCCAGGGTAATCCCCGCCAGCACCAGCCCCACCGCGGGCAGCGCCGCCAGGGTAAGCAGTCCCCGGCGGTCGGGAGCAGCCCACTTGCACAGGTCGGTGAGCAGCATGGCGCACCAGCAGGCGCACAGCGCCATAAAGGCGGGCCAGTTGGGGTACAGATCGGCCAGCAGGCCGGGCAGCAGGGTTGGCAGGGTGAGCATCGCCACAAGCCACCACCGCCGCGCCCGGACAACGGCCCAGCCCAGGGCGAGGGCCAGCCCCGCCAGGGCCAGGAGGAGAAACAGCCGGACGGCCCCCGTCTCCTCCGTCAGACTCAGCCCCGGGTCATATTCGAACACCTGGCCCCAGCTCACCTGTTGGGAGAACCGCAGGGTGACGGCATGGACGGTAAGCCCCGCCCCCTGGATCACGCTTTTCCAGTTCGTCAGCAACCCGCAGACCCACGCGGCGGTCAGCGCGCCCGCCGCCGCTCCCCGGAACCGGGGCAGCGACCAAACCGCCAGAGACAGCAGGGCAAACAGCGCCGCCGCCAGCACAAATTCATCCGCCTGGGCCCACAGCGGATCCAGGGCGGTGCGCCGGAAGCCGGACGCCGCCTCTTCTCCGCCATACAGCGAAAGGAAGCTGACAGCCAGCCCCGCCAGCGCGCAGACCAGCAGTAAGCCGTCCCCCGCCGCCGTGAGCGGGGACAGCCGGTTTTCCCGCTCAGCCATGGCCCTCACCCCCCTCCAGATCTACGTGGATGCGGAACACCGGCCCGTCCGACCCGTGGAGCAGCTCTGGGCGGTCGTCCAGATTGGGGCCCGTCAGCGGCGCGGGGGTGTTGAGCAGGGCTAGCACGCACACGGCGTACTCCCGCTCGTCGGATATGGCGTGCAGCCGCGGCTCCCCCGCCCCGTCCAGCCACAGAACGGCATGGGGTCGCTGGACGTCCAAAAGCGCCCGGCTCAACCCCAGCAGCTTGTCCAGAAGCTGGTCCAAACGCTCCGGCCCGCCGAAGCGATCCAGCGTGAGCAGAGGGAGGGGAACCACCGTCTCCGCCCGCTCCCGGACGATGAGCTCGTCCCACTTGGAGGAAAGCTTCCAATGCACCGACCGCATGGGGTCTCCGGGGCGGTATTCCCGCAGGTCGTAGTCCTCCCCCGGGCCCCGGCGGGCGGCGCTGCCGGAAGTGGGGCGCATCCCCTTGCCCTCCGGAAT
>JAIEFH010000294.1 GCA_029067025.1 Oscillospiraceae bacterium
AATCCGATCCCAGGTGATCGGCGGTGCGGGCGGATTGGTGCATACCCCGGATCCCTTAACTATACCCGCTCTACCGGGAACAGCACGCCTGTCTCCAGCTGGTCGGGGGGGGTGTTGTCGGGGTCGCCGAAATAGCGATCCATGGCGGGACCGCACATCCGGTACTCGGTGTGCTCTCCCAGCCAGGCGCACAGGGCCTCGTAGGCCAAGTGCAAGTTTTCGTAGGAACCTCTATGCTGCACCGCCGCGCAAGTGCAGGCCGGCTTAACAGTAACGTTGGGGCCGTCCTGGGCCACCACCATCTGGGCCTCGACATCGGAGTGCTCCGGGTTGAATTCCTCGTCGTGGTAGAGCATCTGAATGGGGCCCGCCTGGGTCAACCCCTGGGCGGCCGCCTCGCGGAACAACTCATTGAAGAGATCGTGGTACTGCTCCACGCCGATGGTCCTGCGGATAGAGAAGACCTTCTGCTCCAGGTCCTCCAGCAAAATGACATGATACGGTGTTTCCATGATTTTTGTTCCCTCCATACGGAGGATGTCCGCCTCGATCTGGTGGATCACAGCCTGCTGCCGGTCCAGCTCCTCATAGAGGGCCTGCCGCCGCTGCCGCAGGTGCCGGACGAGCTGTCCGTCCTCCAGCTTCATCAGCGGCCCGATCTCCCCCAGGGAGAAACCGTAGCCCTTGAGCCACTGAATGCGCACCAGATCAGACAGCTGCTCCTGCCGGTAGTAGCGGTAGCCGTTGTCTCCCACCGCCTCCGGGCGCAGCAGACCTAAGGCATCGTAGTGACGCAGCATCCGGGGCGTGACCCGGCTCAGCCGGGAAAAATCACCGATAGTCAGCATGACATTCCTCCTTGATTTGTTTGGGAACCGGTTCCTGAACACAGGATAAACCCTCACACAGTGGAAATGTCAAGCACTTTTTTGCATAAATTTTTTCCCCTTTCAAATACGCTAAAATTTCCGCCGCGTTGGTATCGGGCTTCACCTTGGGCATCACCTTTTCGATCATACCGTTCTCGTCGATCACAAAGGTGGACCGCACCACGCCCATGCTCACCTTGCCGTAGAGTT
>JAIEFH010000295.1 GCA_029067025.1 Oscillospiraceae bacterium
CTCCTCGTTGGTATGGGTGAACGCCGTGATCACATAGGGGAACGCTGCCTGGTCATGAGTAATCTGCACATCTGCATAGCCAAATTTGCAGTCCTTGAGATACTTAATGGCACCATTCAAACAAATCAGCTTCAGTTCATGCAGTTGTTCGCCTGCGCCCTGCCGGCGGGAGGATTCAATAATCTTCCCAGGGATAAACTCTTTCAGCGCTTCGCGGAAAATATCAATCCTGCAGGACTGGCCGGTGAGCCGGAGGATAGAATACTCCTGCAGCTCGCCCGTGTCATACGGCCCCTCGATAAACTGCCGGACAATGCCGTAGATATCCGCCCGCAACAATAGGTTCAGCTCATAGCTGTTGATATAGGCAGTGGGGATATCCTTCAATGTCTGAATCTGCCCTTCCTGGCGGTAGGAGAGCTTCCAGCGGTCCACCAGAAGGCACTCCGTCACCGTCTCTTTGAGCGGAAGGCTGGAGACCGCCATACGCAGAATATTGGTCTGGCTATAAAAGGCCTTTTTAACCCGCTCCGCAATTTCAAACAGGAAGTAGAAGTTGTTCTTGACAGCATAGTAGTCGGCACGGCTGCTGTGCTCATAGTCTCGGAAACGTGTCGGCAGTATCTGCTCCGCCTGCTCGTAGGCAGCATCCAAGGCGGCATAGACGGCGTCCACTCCGTCCCGATCTACGTTCCGAAATACATCCACATCAAAGGAGCGAATCAGATCTGCTGGATCAGGGAGATCGTCCCCGCCCAGTTGGCGGGCCAGGGTGAGTTTGAGCAGCTGCATTACCCGGTACGTCAGATTGTTGCCGCCAAAATCAGTGTTGCCGTTTTCATATGCGGTGGTAATGTTGATCTTGTAGGCGACCCGGCGGTCAGTGATGCGGAAACTGCAGGAGGACAGGTCAGTCGTACCACCGCCGCAGTCAATAATAAGCGCCTGGTAAAGCTCACCATCCTGATACCGTTTATCCTCAATCATCTCGGAGATCGTGTTGTAGAGAACTGACACACCCTCGTCCAGCATATTATCGCTCTCCAGCTGATAATTGGGGAGAATCTCCTGGAACAGCTGGATGAAAAGCGGTTTCTGCTTCACCGGCGCGGAGATATGCAGGCTGCTGAAATTGCACTTAAACCGCTGTCGGGCGCAGCCGATCACATATTCCAGATATGCCTTGATGATGTCCTTGCGAGGGGTAAATACCCGGTGTCCCTGACGATCCACCAATTCTTCCACCCGGTCCGCATCGCCAACCCAGCGCTTGAGGTCGTAGAACACACAGAAGCCCTCATCAATATAGCTCAGATGGAACAACCGGTTGGCCTCGTGTCCGAAGGCATAGCGGATCTCGCCGCTGTCAATGCCGATGACTGCCGCCACAGTAGGCAGGATCAGTGTTTCCGCATCATCGCGCTCCACATCCAAGTATGGAACATAGTTGATCTGGTCCCGTTTCAAGATCTGTGTGATGGGGTCGCCGTTCAGGCCCTCAAAGTAGGTGTTGTCCAAATATATACCTGCAGTGGTATTTGAGGAACCGAAGTCGATGGCCAGCGGCATCCGGCTCTCCAGCAGGGGCCGTACCTCAAAGTTTAAAACAGGTACCGCGTGGAAGCGCAGATGCTCCGGCACAATGGCGGAGTCCTCCATATAGAGCCGATAGAGAAGGTCGGACTGCACCCGGTCCATACAGTAAAGGGTATAATTCCTGATTTTGGACTCTTTGCAGTCCAGTCCCGCCGCCTTGGTGATGAACAGGCTATCGGGATCACTGCCATACGCCCGGAGATTGAAGATGGCACACAGCTCACCGCCGCTGACCAGCAGAGCGTTGGTATCCGCCAGTTCGGGGAGATAGCCGATGGTGAAATGGTCGAAGTATTCAATAGAAATCCCATTATAGGCGGTAATCTTGGCACATCCACGCAGGGAGTTGGTGTTGTGCAGATTCAGACGCGCAGAGGAGAGCAGCTCCTCCAACCGCTCCCAACCGCCGTCCACCGGCTTTGTGATAAACAGCCTGTCTTCACGGCCACGGAACCGCATGATCTGCCGGATCAGCACATCCTTATCCAACGGGGCGTGGATGCCATTGATCAGCCGCTCCTGACGGCAAATCTCCCGGAGCTGGTAGGTCGTCATCAGCTCCAGTTCTTCCCGGCTATAGTAGTGCAGGGTTTCCTTAGGGATTGCGCCGCGGTTGAGCGTATAGCTGTACCGACTCAAATGGATCGCCGCCTTTCCTGCTAGTAGATTTCGATATTGTCAGTATGCATGGTGGCATCAACACCAATCACACCGAAATGATGTTCCCAAAATACGCGCAGTCGATGACTGATGGGGAGGAACAGTTCCTCAATCAGCTGAGTATGGTGTTCAAGCCGCTCATCCTTTTTGTCTGCGATAAAGAGCAGCAGCTGCTTTGGCTCATAACGTTCCTGGTAGAGCAATGCGTCCGGGAAAAGCAGCACTGCCGCCTTGCGGAACAGCAGCAGGGATGAACCGGTCTGCAACTGTGTCAGGGCCAGGGCGGACAGGCGTTCCCGTTTATCCGAGTCAACTGCCTGAAGGTGCGCAGCAATTGAGGGGCCAAAGCCGCCGTTCTCCATCTCCCGCATCAGGCAGCGCACATAGAATGCCCGCTTTGTCAGCCCATGATGGAGATCCACTTGGACAAGGAAGTGAGAAACTGCATCGAAAAGGTAGTCCTGAAATATGGGAGACTCAGCAAAATCCTCCCGCAGCAAATCATGGAACAAGGCGTCAAAGCGATACAGGGGATTATATTCAATCTCCGGCCCCTCCGCAGTAGTCTCGTTCAACATAGGGAAGGACTGTTCGTACCATGGGCTGCAATCCTTTGCGGGACGAAAAAAGAGCTCCGATTCATCTGCGCCGTGCCGCTTGGCATTTAGTACAATGTCCCAAGTAAAGTTCATAGGCTCCCCCTATACTAGCTTTCCCTGGCAGATGTATTCCGGGAAGAGACTTTGCACCTGCGAAACCAGGAAACTCATAATGTCCAAGGTAAGGAAATGATCCGGCTGCCTGGAGGAGAAGGTGAGGGTCATTGACATACCCGCCTTTTCAGTCCGCAATTCATCCAAAATGAAGTTATCCATAGGATAGGTCTGGCACTGGACACCAGCAGAAGGCTCTAATGCTACATTCTTGAACACGACATAATCCTCATAGCTGTATGCGGCCAGAATCCGGGAAATTTCCGCTTTGGTTTTGATGCCGCGCCGGTAACGGTCGGACAGGTTTCCGGCGAAGCTCTTCCGACTGAGATTAGATAGCACCGGATATGGGGTATGGGACTGTTGGCTGGGGCGGTCTACGCGATAGAGCATCCACTGATGCGGATTTTCTTCTGGGCAAGTGATGAACAGGTCGCCTTCCAGGCGCCGGACGTTTGTAATTTCCACATCGGTATTGGCTACCAGGTATTGGCGATCCTGCATCAGCCGATGAGCGAAGATACGGTGGTCATAATTCGTCCTGTCAATACAGGGCTCCGGATAGGTGCTGGTCTTTTCAGAGACCGGCGCCAGATTCCAAAGCGGGAAACAGTCATACCGAACATGGGCGGAGTATCCCTCAAAATCTACACAGATTTCCTGTATGGTTTCTTTGGGATCAATATCCTCTACTGTAATCAGATCCACTTGGAAAAATTTATGGAGATAGGCGGCACAGACAGTGGACCAGGGCAGGTAATTGGATGTGAAGATATGATACAGGTGCTCAACCTGTTTCATATAGGCAGTGTCCAGCTGCACCGTGCACTTTGCCCTATACTGGCCATGCTCTGTAAAGACAGTACCGTGATAGATATGGCCAGGAACAGAAAATTCTTGAATCGTCTGGTAGTCAGTCTCAAGGAAAACAGAGTACAGCGGATAGGACTTGTTGGTGCGCAGACTCTCCTGCAGTTCTTCAACAGAGTGAATGCGCTTTACTGTATCCGAGGGTATGATGGGATGCAGGAAGGGGTCGGTGGCATCATAATGCGCCCGGTCTGTCAGGCCGATATAGATGGCGTAATCGCTCTGCACCGACTGGAGTTCGCCGAACACCCGGGACTCCAGCGCGACATATTCCTCCGTGGTGTAGTGGTACAGCTCCAGCAGCATCTTCTCCACGACGTCCTTGAAGAGCTTCCGCTGCCGCAGATCCGGAATCTCCAACGCCCGCTTTGCCAGGTATTCCTCCATATCCAGGCCAGGTTCAAATACACTTTCAGCCATGCTCACTCCCCCTGATTCGCCGTCTCCTGCGGTTCTTGTTCTAAGCGCTCCTGTTCCAGCCGCTCCTGCTCCAGCCGTGCCTGCTCCTCTGCGGCCTTCCGGGCAGCCTCTTCCTCGGCGCTGATCCCCATTTCCACCAGCTCCATCTTGCGGGAGACCTCGGCAACCTTATCATCATCCTGCATTCTGGAATAAACGTCTTTTGCCAGCAGATAGTATTTCTTGGCCTGGACATAGTTCTTTTCCAGATAGGCGGCCTCTGCCAGGGCCATATATTCCTCTGCCTCTGCAGCCAACGCCTGCCGGGCAGCCAACTTTTCTTCTGTTGCGGCAATCTTGGTCAGCAGCGCGGCCATCTGCGCCTCATCCCCCAGCTCCGTGTACTTCTGGAGGGAGGTTGTGTAGTAGGTGAGGGCAGCGGTATAATCACCCTTAGCAAAGGCCGCGTCGCCCTCAGACAGTACGCTTGCCGCCGTAGACTGCGCCTCAGACGCCTGCTGGGCGGCCGCAGCATTATCCGCCTGATCCTGTTTCATAGTCTCATACAGCCGCTCCAGGGCAGCGATGGCGCTGTCCCGGCCTTCAGTGAAGTAGATACTCCCAGCCAGCAACTGCGCAGCCGAATATTGCTCCTCTGCCTTGTTATATTGTAAATTTGCCACCAGAGTATCGCCAAGAGCAATCAGATCATAGACGGTAATATACTGGCCGGTCTGTTCCAAGCGCCCCTGAATATAGTCCAGGCCGAGATTGTCAGCATAACGAGAGCGGTTCTGTGCGTTGAGGTAGTTGCGCTGTGCATCCCGGTAATCACCATCGTCGAGGTCGGTATCGCCAGCAATGACACTCTCAATCAACTTCATATAGTTGGAGGCGTCGTTCTGAATCTCCTCGTCTTTCAGCTTATTGGCGAGATCCAGCGCATTCTGGCACTCGGTTTTTGCCCGGACATAATTATCGGCCTGGATGTACTCTATCGTGTCATAGAAGCTCTGCTCCATAGCCGCGATATTCTTTTTCCGGTTGTTGTACATGACCAGCAGCACAACGGTCAAAATCACCAGCACCAGGATAATGGGGATGGCGATCATCAAAATTTTTCGGATCTTTCTCTTTCGATTCGGGTCAACAAAAACCTTGTTGAAGAAAATAGTGGCAAAGGTGTACTTTTCCAGTCCCTCCGGCTGGCGAGAGAGAAGCATATCCTCCACAGAGTCCACAATAGGCTGCGGCTCATTCGAGGCCTCCGCAAACACGTCCTTCAGCTCGCCCTCATCAACGTTTTCCCAAATGCCCCGGGTATAGAGAGCCACGGCATCAGCGTTGGCGAGCTTGAACTTTTTAGATATGTAGGGGGAGAAATCCTTTTCCTGTCCCAAATAGCAGTAAAGGTTATGACGCTCCTCGTGTTGGGCCAGCTTGTCCTGCTCCAGCTTTTCTGCCCGGACCATATCCATGCTCAAGGAACTGTCCTGGCTCTGCATCCGCAGGAAGCCGTCACGGTAGAGCCGGAATCGGGTGTTGCCCGCCTGCCCATAGCGCAGCTTCACGTAGTTTGTAACCACTACTGTGACAGACGCCTTCAGCTTCATTTTGCTGCGGGCAGTGAGCAGAGCGCGGTTGGCGGTCCGCAAATACCGGCGCACAGCCCGCTTGCTCATGGACGGGGACTCCATAAATGCCGAAACGACGGTATCCACCGCCAGTTTGGCACTGATCGCGTCAACGTCGTCGTCAATACCGTCCGCTATGACATAGCAGGCGAATTTATCCAGCTCTACAAAGCCAAAAAAATCCGTATTTTTGATTTTCCGGCTGGCCTCTGAGGTAAAGGCGGTCAGAAATTCTGAGTTTTGCTTTCTCATCGCCCGCCTCCATTCCAGCGCACCAGGATCACGCTGGCGTTGTCTTTATGTTCGGCAGCAGTGGTATTGACCCGCTCGGTAATCTCAAAGGCCATGCGCTGACAGTCCTGCCCGTGGGCGAGAATATCCTCAATATCACGCCAGGGAAGCAGGTCATATACTCCATCGCTCATAAGCACAATGATATCGCCCCTGCGCAGGGCCACCGGCCGGTCGATGTATTCCACATCCTTGAAACCATCCTGCCCAACATAGTTGTATAGGCGGTGGGTCTCCAGCAAAACCAGGGCGTCCTCACGGGAGAGGCGTCCAATGCGGAATTTCTCCTCCGCCAACACATCCAGTGTGTGCCCTGCAGACATGGGAACCAGATCTCCATTGCGGTAGACACAGACTTTTACATTTCCGACCACAGCATAGTATAGCCAGCCATCCCGTATCATGGCTGCGCCTACGCTGGCGGATCCCCGGCGCTCATTATCCAAGATCCGCAGGATCGCCCGGTTGGCAGCAGCAAATGCTTTCCGGAAATAGTACTGGGGGTTATCGAAAGCGTTATAGTCCTTAAAGAGGTCCAGAAAGGTCTCCACTGCCGCCCGGCTGGCGATCCGGCCGCCGTATTCTTTTCCCATGCCATCGGCCAGGACAGTCAGCAGCCCGGAGGACGTGTAGAGCGTCCCCACTTGGTCCTCCTGCACCTCGCGGCTACCAATCGTCATGGAGGAGCCAACATCCGGCCCGCCGGATAACCGGGGCGCTCTCAAAACAATGAACCGAATCAGCAGCAGTATGACCGCCAACCCACCCAGGCCCCATAAAATTGTTTCAGGCGTCATGCGGTTCGCCCCCTTCTATTTGGTGTTACTCAGTCTTCTGTCCCCACATGAAATGGTCGCCGCAGAAGGGGACAAACAGGAATTTGGACTTGCCCAGTTCGATCTCGTCATAGGGATTGAGCGGTGTGGGCGCATAGAGCGCGTTGCCGTTGAGATAGACGATGCCGTTGGCATCCCCCGGCAGCAGGACAGTTTCCCGCTTTTTCGGGTCAAACACAATAACAGCATGGTTCCGGCGGGAAATCTCGTTATCGCCCAGAATCTGAATGTCCATGTCGTCGGCCCGGCCCACAAAATTCTTGCCCTGGACAACCTGATAGTCCTTGCCCTGGCGGGCGCCGTCGATGCAGACGATCCAGCCGCATACCGGCTTTACATCCTCGCGGAACAAATCCTCCTCAATCTCAACCTCTGAACGCTGGACCTCTTTCTTCTCCTTGGTCGCAGTCTCAATGTTGCAGTAAGGGCATACAGTCCCATACCGCCGCTTGCTGAACATGTGCCCGTTCTGGCAACGAATCAAATTGGATTCCGCCATAACTCTATCTCCCTTTTATTTTATTTTTGTGGTCACCGAATCAGCAACCGCGCCAGCCCAATGTAGATAATATCGCCGGCATCCAGCTTACAAGGCTGGTCAGAAGCCAGTTTATACTTCCGGCCATCTTTACCGGACTGTACACTCACGCCATTTTTGGAGGCCAGATCCTCCACATACCACGATCCGCCAGTGTAGTTCAATACCGCATGCTCCACATCCACCATACTGGCATAGGTAGAGGAAATGAGGTTGATGTCAACCTGATTTTCACCAACGTCTCTGCCGATAGTCATGCTGACCTTCCCATACAGCGGCCACGTAGCAAGTGTTTGGTCCTCTTCATTCAGCAGAACAACTTCAGTCACTTTGGCAGCAGGCGGCATATCAAGGAGCGGAGCGCCAGCTTGCAATGGAATTGAGGGTTTCTCCCGGATGGGTAAAATCAGGAATATGATAATTATCGCACAGCCCAGTGCAATAAGCCGCCAGCGAAGGTCACCATCCAGATAGAAGTAGCTGATAAGGGCGATGGCACCGCCGGTCAAAATCAGAAGCAGATCAACGAATCTTTTTTTCTCCATCACACAGCCTCTTTCCTTATTTCCTGCTTTTTGTTTTATGCCTGTTTGCCCGCACATGTGTTTTACCCTTGACTGAGCGTTCCTTTTCCTGCTTCAATTCATCCCTCGCTTTTAAAAAGGTATCCAAAATTATAAATAGCAGCATGGCCTCTTTGTAAGGCGTGATGAAAAAATCTGAAGTGAACTTCGTGTCTATGCCTCCAATCAGATTCTCTCCAACCTTCCAATTTGCGGCCCATTCCCAGACTATGAATCCTCCATATGCAAGTGCGTAAGCCCAATACTGCAATTGCTCTGGGTTTCGAAGAATCCAAAATACTCCAATATATATAAGGAAAGGGACGGTTTGCAAGGCAAATTCTAAGTATTCAATTTTGTCAATATTGTATGCCTCAACAAACTTTTGCAGCAGCTCTATAGTCAGGTACAGAGTCAAAAGATAACTTGTACCATATAAGAATAGTCCAACCATCTTTTGATCCAATAGGTCTTTTTCTTTCAAGAAAGAACCTATTTGTGAGACGTTTGGCACTATCACCAGGCTCGCAACTATAGCTGCAATAGGGGATATTGCCAAAGCAAGGCGGGCTGTTACAAAAGGACTGATGACCCATAGAAGCAGTAGCCATAATGATTCAAAGATTATCAAAATACTCTTGCGGTATGTTTTTATATTGCTCAGAAATTCTCTGACTTCGCTTTTCTTCAGCATCGTTTATTTAAACCCCATAAACTTCTCAAACATATCGGACATATCCAATGGATTCTTTTTCGGACTTTGACCGGACACCTTAGATTCATCGGTAATATCACCAGTCTCAGGATCAAACCCAAAGAAGCTGGCAAAGCCGCCGGCCATCTGAGAGAAGTCTATCGGCCCACCAGTCGGCGCGCGAGGAGCAGTCCGTGCAGCCCCTGACCGCTTATTTGGCTGCTCCCGCTGAGTCGGCTGCTGAGCTGCATCGTAGGATTTCCGCTTCTCCGAATCACCCAGCGTCTCATAGGCCTCGTTGACCTCCTTAAACCTGGCCTCCGCCTGCGGATCGTCCGGGTGCAGATCCGGGTGCAGCTGCTTAGCCAGCTTTCGGTAAGCCTTCTTGATTTCATCGTCTGTAGCGGTCGGCGCCACGCCCAGCCGCTGATATAATTCATTCATTTCACGATCCTCCCATCATATGGCCCTCGCGCAAAAGCCGCTGAAACAGCAGCGGCCCTTGCGCGGCAGTCACAAAGAACGGGTGTTCTTTCAAAAAAGGGCGCGCCCAACTAAGAGTCGGACGCGCCCCCTGCTTTACGCGAATTGCCGCGTCGCACAATGATCGATTGGATGTATGATCCGCTTACGCGGCGGGATAGCCGCCCTCGATGGCGATGTTGGCCAGCTTGTCCTTCTTCTGCTTCACATTCAGGTGGAAGGTGCCCACGCCCTCAGTGTTGCCGAAGTCCTCGGTGTAGTTGACCACAAAGGCGTTGGGGAAGGTGTACTTCCGCTCCACGATGCCGGCCTGGATGATCTCCACCGTCACCTTGCGGTAGCAGTTGGAGGTCTCAGCGGGAACCATGGACCACAGGCCCATCTGGCGGGTGGAATCCTCGGGGTCGCCGTCCACGGCGGTCAGGATCTTGCCGGAAATGTCCAGGGTGCAGCCCACGTCCTTGGTGCGGGCGTTGGAGTCCAGAGGGATGTCGGTCTTGTAGATGACCTTTTCAACGCACTCCTTGGCAACTTCGAAGCTGCCCTGGCCTTCAATCGTAACTCTCAAAGACATCGTTCACTCGCTCCTTTCTCTTATTCGCCGCTGAACCCGCCCTCGATGGCGGTGTCCGTCGTCTTATCCTTCTTCTGCTTGACGTGCAGATAGAACTCGCCCACGCCGGTCTTATCGTCCAGACTCTCGGAGTACTCCATGACGAAGGCGTTGGGCAGGGTGATCTGCCGAACCACCTGGGAGGCTGAGATGACGTCCACCTTCACCTTCCGATAGCTGTCCGCAGACTCGCTGGGCACCACGCTCCACTTGGCCAGGTTGAGCGTGGAGTCCTGTTCCTCGCCGCCCAGGGAGAAGAGCATTTTGCCCCAGATCTTCAGCGAAGCGCCGTTGTCGGTAGCACGAGCGTTGGAGTCCTCGGGGATTTCGCTGCGGAACTCCACGTTCTTAATGCATCTTTCGCTCAGCTTGACGGGGCCGGATCCATCAATTTCCAATCTGAATCCCATGGTTACATTACCTCCTGATCATTTATGATTTTTTAGAAGAAAGGCGGTTGATCTCGACTTCCAGATTGCGTGCGTTACCATCGTAGTAGATGGTCAGGTCGCACAGGCCGGTGGTCTCATCAATCGAGTAGCCCAGATCGTCACCTTCATCTAACACAGCATTGATGCAGTCCTGCTTGGCTACCCACTGGCTCTTCTGGCTGGTGGGATTGTTCGAGAAGAACATCTTGATCCGGTCTTCCTTGAAGTCACCGGTGGCATGGCGCAGGATGCGCTCAATATAAGTTGTCACCTGCGTCTTATACGCGGGTTCATAGGTGGCCCGCTCAGGGTCATACAGCAGGTTGCGGGCCTTGTAAATGGTAATCTCCGTGATGTTCTTTCCATCCAAGGCGGCGTTCTCCGACGCAAAGACCCAGCCGAAGTTCCGGCGATTGATCTGATCCTTGATCGTGTTGGTAAAGCCGGTGATCTCCTTGGGCATGGTGGTGCGGGTCCACAGGGCATGATCCCCGGACTCCACATCGTAGCGCACGCCGGGCAGCTCAGTGTCATACTTCTTGCGGCGGTAGTGGTCATGCAGGTAGTCCGGGCACTGGCAGGCAGCTCGGAAACCGGCGGCCACATAGGATGCGCCAATGTAGACGCCCTCGATCCAGAGCCGCATGATGTCTTCCTTGGCGTCAGAGAGCTGCGCCACATTGTCATCATTGATGGTCATCAGCTTATCCAGCGTCACGCCGGACTTGTTTTTGGGGATCACGGTGAAGTTGGGGATGCAGGGGATGGCGTACTCACTATAGGGTCGGTTCACCAGCGGTTCACAGCGGTCGATGTACTTTTGGACACCCTCTGCGGCCACGTTGTCAAAGGTGGTGTCGTCGCGTCCCTCAAAGGAGAAGAAGGTTTCCACCTTGTAGTCCTTCAGCACATCCAGCAGGGTGGCCAGGGTCTCCATGCTGTTTACATCCTCGTTCTGCTTGTGGATGTTGCCGGCGAAGCGCTCACGGCGCAGCTTTGCACCCTCTTTGGGATTGATGGACACGTTGGGGAAGATGGCGTACCAGACGGTGTCGGAGAAATTGTTCTTCCCGTTGGTGCTGTTCAGATAGGCGTGAAGGGTGGGGAGGTTGGTGCTCTTGGCCAACATCTCGGGGCGGATATTGGCCACCAGCAGCGTGGGCACCATGCCCTTCACACGGCACTTGTACTGGTCGAAGAACATCTTCACACCCAGCATCTTCTCCACCAGGGGCTTGACCACCTTGATGAAGCCGTCCTTGGCCTCCTTGTAGAACTGGAGGTAGGAATTGTAATTGGCGACCTCCCGCTCCACGTCGATCTGGGTCTGGATGGTGGAGGGCAGCGGGCAGAAGGTGCGCACGACCAGATCCTTTACATAATCGGTCGGGCACTCGTTGACCTGCTGATAGTCCTCCTCCAGGGTCTCGATCAGGCCGGTGTTGATATGGTCGTCGATGGTGGCCAGAGCGGTGGTCTCCTGCTTCGGGGCCTCCAGGACCTTCAGTTCGCCGTTGTCGCCCATGGTCAGCATACCCAGCGCGATCTGATTGGGATTGATCCCCTGATCGCCGGCGCCCAGCAGCAGGCGGGTCTTGATGTCCTCAATAGCCAGTGGCAGCATGGCCAGGACATTGTTGTAGTTGTCGCTGGCCGACTCAAACAGGACATTCAGCTTGTCGCCCACATCCAGCCGGGCGGGATCGCCCTCTTCCAGTGCGGCGTACTTGCTGTAGTTGTAGCGGATCTCCTTACGGACCTGCCGGATGTCCTCCATCACCTTCTTGGGGGAGATCATGTCCAGCAGATGCTCAAACCCGAAGTCCACGTTGAGGACACCCTGGGACTTTTTAGATTCCATCAGGGAGAACAGCATCTTCAGGAAGTCGTTCTGCTGGTTCAGCGGAATCACGGTGAGCATATTCTCCGGGATGCTCTCCGGCTTCTTCAGGGTGTAGCGGACGGTCTGCGTGTTGGCGTCATAGAAGCTGTAGATGCAGGGGGCGAATTTCTCCTGGAACTCCTCATAGCTCCGGCACAACAGGGCCTCATTGATTTCTTTGATCTTGTCGTCACTGAGGCTGTCGATGCCCCTCACATCGCCGATCATGGTGAGCAAGTCCAGCTTTTCCGGATTGAACTCCTCCAGAAGAAGGGTGCGGTTGGTCTGGCTGATGATCTTCAAGTAATCACATCCCTTTGTTTAATTTTAATATGTAGACCATAGCAGGCAGAATTTTAATGTCGTTCACCCGCCAGAAGTCTCATGTCACTGGGCTTTACATCCCGGTATTGAAGGGCAATTTCACTGCGTTCATCTTCAAAAGTAATGTCCACCTTTGAGTTGAGACTGATTTGATAGCTGCGACCCTTCATCAGAATTTCACGGTTCTGCATCAGTGTGCAGTCGGATTCGTTGGTCAGCAGCAGGCAATGGCCCGCGGCAGGCTGGAAGGAAATCTTGTCTGCCCCTTCAAATGGCTCGTCCACTTCACAGCTGTCCAAAATTTCCTGCAGAGAGAGCTTTTTGCCGCCAGGAATACGGAACAGGTTGTAGGTAAGCGGAGGGAAGTCATGGCCAGAAAGCGTGTTGGTAATGTAAATGTTCAGGCGCCCTACATACCCATACCGGCTGGTTTCCTCCACCTGGGTCTCCGATTTGGAACCTGCAACAGCCGCTGGAACTATGGCCTTTGCTTTCTTCCTGCCGGACACAAGCCGAATAATCAGTATAGCGATAAACGCCAGCAGAATCAGTGAGCCGACAATAATCTGCGGGCGGTAATCCTCCTGCCGGGGCTTTGGCGGCGCGGGTGGCCCTTCCAACTCCACGAAAACCGGCTGCTCCAGAATCAGGTTGGTGTCCAGTTTCGTAAAGTCAAACTGGACAGCAGCCTTCGTGTCATCCTCGACAGTACGTTGGAAGATGATTGCCCCATCTTTCAGGTAGCAGGGGATAGTATCACCGTCAGCTGTCACCTGAACCAACAGGCCCTGGAAAACGGTGTCTGCCAGCATCTGCCTGTCTGAATCGCCCGCATCAAAAAATGTAGCAGCGACGTCTGCCACCCTCTCGCAGTACTCAGCCTCCGGCAGCCCCGGCTCGGGATCGGTATAGGACACGTCAAGCTGAGTCGTCAGTACATACTCTGAGATGACATCGACCTTTACCTGGCCCCCGGCCTGACCTTGAAAGGTGATATGTACTGTGGTATCCATTGGATGATCCAGTTCCAGCAGGGTATATCGGGTGCCGCTGTATTGCCAGCCATTGACCGCGCTGAAGTCTGCCTTCAGATTCTGAATCGGGTTTCCGCTGGTCAGGAGAATGCGGGTTCTGCTGGTATTGACCGAGGGGATGTTTACTGTGATATCCTCTGTGCCGCCGTCCGTATCCACAATAGCGGCCCGGGTCTTTTTAACACCCAACTGCTCCATCAGGATGGAATCGATCACACTTTGGATATCCGTGGATTGCGGCGCGTGGTAATTGATGCCATTGGTCTGAGTCGCAGCAGAAAAGATAGTATTATCGTCGTCCTCCATATCGGCTCCCAGCCCGATCACATGGATGCGGACACCCTGCGCCTGTGCCGTTTCTACCGCAGCCTGAAACAAGCCGGAGGACTCAGCGGTAGCTTTATCGCTGCTCATGATGATTTCACCGTCTGACAGGATTACGACTGTCTTTTCGGTGGCATCCACCGTATCCAGCAGTTCCATAGCCGTTGTCAGACCTGCCCCGGCGTTGGTATAGCCAGTGTAGGTCACGGAGTCCACCGCCTCCATGACCAGCTCCCGGTCATGGCTGTTCTGCATCCCAATGCTGGAGACTACGCTGTTGTTGTAAGCGGCAAAGCCGACATAATAATTAGACGGCAGGCTGTAAATGAGCTGGGCGATGCTGTCTTTTGCCAGCCCTTCCCGGTCGTTGCTGTTCATGCTGTTGCTCGCGTCCAGCAGGAACACGATCGCTTTGGATGTACCCGGGGGCAAATTCGCTGCGAACGCCTGCGCCTGGACGCGCGGTACCAGCAGAAAGCAGATTAAGCTGATCAGGCATAAGCGCAAATGCTTCCTTTTCACGGTAAAGCTCCTCCCCGGGTTCATTCTGTTCGTTGTATGGGTGTGGCACAGGCACCGAATTGTTCCTTACGTTATGTATATGTTGGAAAGGCCCGGTTTGGGGACAAATTTTTCCTTTTTTCGACAAATCCGTTAAAAAATTTCCTGTGATGGCAGTCCCATTTGTTGCCCACCATTTATTTCCCATCCAATGGGCATGTGTCACGGGGAGACTGGTTGAGAACAATTTTTTGGAAAATTGCAAAAAAGGGTTGCCTGTGTACTCAAGAATACCCGGGGGAATGTTCAACTCATGGGCGTGAGCGCATAAAAAGCACCCCGCCCATCCAGTTAAAGGACTGGATGGGCGGGGTGCCTTTTTCACCAGTAAGTGGTGCTGCTTTTATGGGATTGCGGTCACCGTAGGCGTCGTCGAGGGGATCGTATCAAAGCCGGTGCTGTTCCGGGCGGTCAGATAGACTTTGGCATAGTACTTATAGCCCGGTGTGCCCGTATAGGTGACATTGCTCCCGTGATACATACCGCTGCCCAGCATATTTTCGCAGTCCGGGTCGGTGGGGAGAATCGTTTTGACCCACCTTGCCCCGGTGCCGTCATCTTCATAAACCAGAACAGAAGCCGCCCCCAGCGTGGTCATGGGCGCGGGGGCGGTTACACGAAAAGTGATCAACAGTTTGCCCCCGCTTTGTGGAATGATATCTGATTGCGTTCCGGCTATGTAATTGCTTGCAAGGGGCATAATATCGTTAGACGCAAAGGCGGCAGCGGTAGTATTTAACAGGAGCAGGCACGCCAAAATTACCGCAAGGCTGCGCGAAACTTTTTGCATACTTGTTACTCATTCCTTACATAGATTGATTTGACTATTTCAGACAGTTCTTCGAAAGTTACATCAGCGGTGATATAACCCTCAAATGCGCCGTTTGACCAAGCAGCGCATTCCCTCTCGCCGTTTCTCATCATATAAAATGTGCAGTTTTCAAGTTCGATTGTTGTAACGCCTTCATCATCCTTTTGCCACTCGGTATAGGTGCTGCTATGTGAATCCCGATGCATGGTGATTTGTACGGCGATCCATCGTTCCTCGCAGCAATAATTCGCTTGGAAAATAACTACCCGTGGGCTTGATGTATCATCCACCTTTACTGAGTCTATTGCAAAGCCGTCGGGAACCCAAGTGGGCGCAAGGGGTTCTGTTACTCCATGTATATCCAGCGCTTCCTGAAGGGTTGCATATTCCACGTCCATGATTGGGGGTTCCTTTTCGCTGTCCGTGTCGCCGGTCTCCGATGCAGAGACAAATGAGAATATGTCCTGCGTCCACCGGGCAAAGGCCCCCCACAGGTCGTATCCCAGCGCATATGCTGTGACCGTCATGAGACTGAGCAGCACAGCGACAGCGGCCGCAATAGCGGCAACCCGCCCCAGGTGGCGTTTGGTACGCGCGGGGATATGCTTTTTGCCGTCTGTGGAAGAAGTGTCGGAAACAGAGACCGTAGCTTCCGTGTGGCCGGGTTCGTCATCATCGAAATCGTAAAGCGAACGACCATCCTTTAAATATGGGAGATACTTGGTCTGGAACGTTTCCCATGCCGTATCGACATCAACTTCTGAGTATCGACCGGTAGGATGTTCTCTTTCGCGTTTTGCAATCACCTCCGAAATATATAAGATTTCATCAATATCGGATTCCTCGCCATCGGGTAATTCAGCATCCAGGCGCAGAAGTTCCTCTAAAGATTCCGTACTCATTTCATCATATTTTGAATAGTCCTTTCTATTCCCGCTATCGAGTCCGGACACTATTGATCCCCCTTTCTAATATGTATATGTCAGGTTTGTCTCCGACAGGGACAATTTTTTATTATTGGGAAAATTTTTTGCAGAGATACGCCCGGATTCTTTGTACTCGCTTTTTACAGGCTTCAACTGAGATACCAAATTCATCAGCTGCCTCTTTCATGGTGTAATCTTTGATCGCAATCAGTTTGAATAGTTGAAAGTCTTCCCTTTGCGAGACATCTCCATACAAAATATCGACATCCGTCTCATCATATGTACCAAGAAGCTCAAATCCCTCAAAGTCCAGAGATATGATAGCCAACTTCTTCATTTTTGTTCGCTGACGCTTGATATTTCTAATCATGTTCTTGAGTGTTTGCATCAGCCAGCCCTTGGGGTTATTGCTCTGCAAGAGCTCATCACTCTTTGCACATGCAATGCAAAAGACATCTTGCGTTGCTTCTTCAGCAAGATGAGGATCGCTCAAAACATTTTTCGCATACACGTATAGCGTCTCATACATTTCTCTATACAACTGCCCAATCTGTTCATTTCGCAGGCTGCAGTCACACATCGTCTCACCACCCTGATTCGATTAATGGTTCTTTATTTCAGGCCTCTTCTAGGTAGGGAGAAAAACCCTTCACCAAAGCGCACAGTACATCTTCTACAGCTATTATAAAGGATTCCGGCTTATCATTCAATAGATTGCAGATGTTGGCAATGTGGATCCTGGCGCTTTCTTCATAAAGTATGCAGTCTGTGCTTACATGAAAGACATCTGCCAACGCAAGCAGCACGGGGATGCTCATTGACCTGCTGCCCCGTTCCAAATTTGTGTAAAATGAAGTGGATATGCCAGCCTGCTCAGCAACTTGTTCTTGTGTAAGCTTTGCCCGTGCCCGACATCTTTGCAAATTACTGCCAATAAGTTCTTGCAGATCATTCTTATCCATATTGCCCTCCATAGCCTGTTTTGCAACAATTATATATTCTGGCAGAAATAGCAGGAATGGCCTGTCAGCCATAGTTTTATTTTCTTACAGAAATATGTAGTGTCTCAATACGCTATGGCAGTATAGGCGCCGTATATGAGCACAATCGACACAATTTATGGTGGGCAGCCGCTTTTTTGCCATTTTTGCAAAAAAGATAAAACTGCTTCAAGCCGGCGTAGACACATATGTTGAGAAACCCGTCGATCCTACGCTTTGCATGGCACAGGCCACAGCATTGATACGGCTGGGCCACAGCGGCACGGCGGTCACTCTCCGAATGTACGCCCACGCCAATGAGGAAAGCATACGGCGGGCCGGTCAGATTGTCCGGGACGCTCTCAAAGCGCAGGGCCAATAAACAAGAAAAACCGGGCAGGGGTTCCCTGCCCGGTTTTCGTTTTAACCCAATGTTGCGCCTTTTGTTACGCCTTTTCAATTCGTAGACCACTGGAAGAAATAGTAAAAACCCGCTATCCCTTGCGGGACAACGGGTTTCAGTGGAGCTGCTATCCAGATTTGAATTTGACGTCGAACGTGCAAGCGGTGCAATCGTGTGCAATTCTATACGGTTTTTCTGAAAATGTAGAACTTTTTAATTGCAATATGTGCATCCCGTGTAATCTAACCGCATCGTGTTAGGGGTATTTTAAGGGGTAAACTGGGGTAAATACCCTTAAACAAACGGGGCCAAAAAGTTCTCAAAACCATATGCGCCCACCCCGCCTGCAAATATGGGCTTCCCCCGTGTCGCTGTATACGGCCGCACGGGGGAAGCCTGTTTTTAGGTAGCTCCTGCGACGGCGCAGTTTACCGGGCTGTCCCAAGCCGCTCTGCGGCTTCAATCGGTTTTGTAGGGACATTTTATGATAACTGCGGCTGAAAAAATTTGCCCAAGGGGTTGACAAACCGCTTCTGATGGTGTATCATGCCTATACTTTGCAAAAAGGACATGATACGGCGAAAGCCGTATTATGCCCTTTTTCTGTTTGCGCCGGAGGAAGGGTAACTCTAAATTCAAGGAGGACACCTATTATGGCAACCAATCAGAACGCGAAGGAATACCCCATCCAGATCATCCGCGAGGACCTGCGGCGGCGCTCGACCCAGGAGGCGGCATTGCTGGCGCGATCCGTCGGCCGACTGACCTCCTGCGACGTCCAGCCCTGCCTCGAGTATCGTGGCGAGATCGCCAACGAGCACGCCGTCATTGACCGGCTGCTCTACATCCAGGAGTGCCGAAACTCCCTGGAGCGGTGTATCGGCTCCGGGGCCGCCCGCCTGCGTTACCGCTGGAGGGACGGCCGGGTGACCGAGACCCGGTTCCGCAGGACCTCCCCCGGGAGGATCAGGGTCAGCGGCCTGCTGGCCGGGCCTGCCCTGCGGGCGGCGGGCTGAACGCAGGGATCGCCGCGGCGGATTCCACATCCGCTGCGGCGGCCCTTTGAATCCTGCGATCCCGAAAAAGTATAGCACAAAAAAGGCAGGGAGGTGCGCCCCATGCAATATGCTGTCAGCGACATCCACGGCTGCTATGATAAATACGTTCAGCTCTTGCGCCGCATTGATCTCAAGGAAACCGATACGCTGTACGTCCTAGGTGACATGATTGACCGCGGGCCGGACGGGCTAAAAATACTGCGCGACATTTCCATGCGATCCAATATCGTCTCGTTCCTGGGCAACCATGAGTACGCTGCGCTGACCTGCCTGCCGTGGCTCATGGAGGAACTGACGGAGGCCAACACGGAGCCGGACGTGCTCCTGTGGCGGCTGAAAAGCATCCGGGGCTGGATGTCCGACGGCGGGGATACGACGGTCAAAGAGTTCCGTCGGCTCTCCCCATCGGCCCGGCAGGACGTGCTGGACATCCTGGAGGATCTGACGGTTTACGAGGAAACGGAAGCAGGCGGCAGGGAGTTCGTCCTGGTCCATGCCGGGCTGGGCGGCTTCTCGCCCGACAGAGCCCTTGATGACTACCAGCTGGACGAGCTGATCCTGTCGCGCCCCGACCCCGGGCAGACATATTTCAGGGACAAGTACCTGGTCTTCGGCCACACGCCCACGCCGTACTATACCGGGATCTCCGGCTACAAAGACGCACGAATCTTCCGCAAGAACAAGCTGATTGCCATTGACTGCGGCTGTTCGGCTGGCGGGCCGCTGGGTTGCATCTGCCTGGATACCCTGGAAGAATTCTATGTCTGACCACGGCGATAACGGATGGCGCCGGTACATAGCCGACGCCAGAAAGGAATTATTATGGATCTCACATTCAGAGCACTACAAGAAGATTTTACTGGCATGTGGCCGGCCAAGCTGTGCATAGAGAACGCGGAATACACGGCCACCCTGTTTTATGCGGGCGCGGACGGAAGCGAATACACGCAGGACAAAGCGGCCGGGCGGCTGGATCGAAGGAAACTGACATTGGTCTGCAAGCCAAAGGATCAGAAACGTGAACCGCGGCTGGGAATCGTCCAAGGCCACGTAGTCCTGTCCCTGCCGTCCACTACGCCGAATCTAACGATAGACGAGACACGGCACATTGCCGAGGATTTGATGGCGGCTGTCAGCAACGCCACGGCCCTGGAAGAATTCATCGAATCCCGGTTCGGCCCGGCCAGTGACTGAATATATTTGTCCCCCGTGTGGCTGTAAACAGCGGCACGGGGGGCAGTCTGTTTTTAGGCGGCTCCTGCGACGGCGTGGTTATCAGGCCGCCGCAAGCCGCTTTGCGGCTCCAATCGGGCTTGTAGAGCTTTTTACGATAGAAGGAGGTCATGTCCCATGAACAGCCAGACCGAGCAGCAGGCCCCGTCGTACCCGTGGTATGATGACCGCGTGGAGGAATTGCGCCAAGACCTCGCCGATCCCGAGGAAGACTATGAGGATCAATCAGCGTTTTATGACACCCCAAGAAAGATATATGGGTATCTCAGTCAACGGGTTTGGAAGCAGGAGGAAGCGAAGCGCGCTGCGTCGATCATCATGTTTAATTGTCTCCACGGCATCAAGTCCAACGCATTTTTCGTGGGCCCCAGCGGTTGTGGTAAGACCCATACATGGCGCTGCCTGAAGCAAATCTTCCGGGACAGGATCGAAATCGTAGACGGTTCCAATCTCACGCAGGATGGCTGGGTCGGCTCCAAAAAATGGAAGGATCTCCTCCGTTCCCCAATCTTTCGATCTGGAGACCCGGCTATCCTTGTAATCGACGAAGCGGACAAAATGTTGGCACCTAAGCACAACAGTAGCCATGAGAACGTTAGCTCGGCTATTCAGTCGGAAGGCTTAGCCATGATGGAAGGAACCCGTGTACACATCAAGGACGGCGCGATTATACGCGAGGTCGACACCTCAAAAATCAGTTTCGTCTTCTGCGGCGCATTCAGCAACAAGGCCCACGACATAGCGGAAAAGAGCAGCGGCGCCCGCATCGGCTTCGGCGCGGCCCCGGAACCCGTACAGCCCTACGCCCGCCCACTGACTGAACTCGACTTGACCGATTTTGGTGTGATGCCGGAATTTATGGGGCGCATTCAGAGAATCGTAAACCTCCAGATGATGACGGCAGATGACTATTATGAAATGACCGCCCGTCTCGGCCCCGTCCTGTGGCACATCCGGCAGCAATATGGGGTGAAGGTCCGGCTCACCCCGGAGAAGCGCCGGGAGCTGGCCGAGATGGCGTACCGAACAGGGTTGGGCGTCAGGGGCATACAAAATCAAATTTTCCAGCTCTTGGATGACGCCCGTTTCGATAATTGCGAGCAACGCAGCTTCGAGTTCTGACTGCGGAAGGAGGATGAGATGGAGCTACTATTTGACTTTGACAGCCATCAAGGAATTATTAATGTGCACTTCCATGGCCTCGACGGCACCGAACCTGTGACCTCCATCAAGGAGGCCCTGAACTTGCTGAAAATACGCAACCCCGCAAAAACCTTTTCCGAGGCGGTGCGCAACGGGGCGTACAATGACGTACCGGATGCCGAGTACAAGCGGATGCTTGAAACGATCAAATACATTAGTTCCATGTGGTGCTACATGGATGAGCCGGGAGAAGCGCCGCAGAAGGGCGAGATGAACGCCCTGATGCTGCTTGCCAACGCTATCGAGGCATTAAGTCAGTTCAATGTACTGTATCAAATGCCGCCTGATGAAGATCCCACAACGACCTGAAACATAACAACATGGAGGTAATAGAGTATGCTGAACAGAATTTCCATCATGGGAAGATTAACCCATGAACCCGAGCTCCGTCACACCCAGTCCGGCATCCCCGTGTGCAGCTTCTCCATCGCCTGCGACCGCGACTACAAGGTCAATGGCGAGAAGGTCACCGACTTCATCGACATCGTGGCCTGGCGCGGCACCGCTGAACTGGCGTCCAAGTACCTGACCCGTGGCCGCATGGTTGTGATCGACGGACGGCTCCAACTGCGTGACTGGACTGACCGAGACGGCAACAAACGCCGCAGCGCCGAGATCCTGGCAAGCAGCATCAGCTTCGCGGACAACAGAGCCAAGAGCCAGGAGGCCGCCGTCCCCGCCGCCGCTGGCGGCGGTTGTGGGGCGGAGGACTTGCAGGCAGGCGGCGACCTGCCGTTCTGACCCGCATGACACGGACAGCCGGGAGGGGTACAGCCCTTCCCGGCCCTTTACATCCTAAAAATTCATCATTAATACTTGGCCCACGAGCAACACATATATACGCCATACGTTTGCAGCATCTCTGGCCTGATGTGCTCAAGGATCTCCGCTAAGGTTAGCTTATCAGGGTTTTGGGTCAACCGAAACGCCCAGAGATCCATATAATGATCACGGACCACCCGACGAAGGACATCAAAGATATCACATTCGATTTCGCTCCATAGCGTCACGGTTTCTTGTTTTGGTATACCGTTGACCTGCTTTGTATATTTGTATACTAGTTCCATAACAATCTCCCTTCATATAATTAGTATAGGATACGATGGCTGTGTTTTTCACCGCCTCCTACGATACTACGATCATATCACTTTTTAAGCCGAAAGCAAGCGATTTTTTAAAATAAAAGAACGATTTGTGTGATTTTACAAATGCATTCCGCCATAAAATGCAAGATAATAATATGCCGTTCCGTTGGCTATCATGGAAAGGCCCTAATGTACTCTGCTTACACGGGATATAGCCAAGATTTGTCTAATGTGCACAATTTTGACCCTGTTGACAGAGGCCATTTTCAAAAAACCAAGCCGATTTTTGTATCCTGATTATAGCGATAACACAACGTAGCTCCTATTTTTAAACTATATAAAAGAATGCCTTTTTGAAAACCAACTTTGCCAACATCTCTAATTTTCAGTGTCATTGATTAAGGAATGTTTGACTTAATATACAAAAAGCATACACAAAATATCAAAAATTTTAGCAAAAAAACGCATTGACAGCCGCGATCAAGAAAGGCCAAATTCTGTTTCAGCTACAGGTCTAATATCTGACTTTAAATTATTGACATTATAAAATACCTTATTACATGGGCAAAGTTTTATTAAAATGAGGGATGTATTTAAAGCTGCTACACACAGAGGCGGGTAGGCAGTCACACTGCTTTCTCTATATCTCTTTCTCCTGCGCATCGTAGGGAGGCTACCGTCCGCAAATGCGGACGGTAGCCTTTTCTCAAATTATCAAGAGCTTTTTATTATTTATCTCAGCATCCAAGTAGGTGAGTTTCCCATAATCGTATTCGCCACAGGCTGTAATCACAGCCCTTAAAAGCTCCGTCCGGCCTTCCGCGACAAGCGCGTCGGCTGCGGACTTCACCCATGTATCCGGCTGTCTGAACGGGCGGGACTGCTTCCCCGGAAGAGTGGGGCGCCCGCCGTCGCCACAAGGGCTCCGCCTGCTGGCGCCCACACTGTTCTCACCGACAGATGCACCGCTGCGGCGGCAAGGATTGATAGATTCTACCGTTGTAAAATCGTTGGCGCAGATCCATATCGGTGTCACATGACACACCGCTGTGTGACACGCAGTTTTTCGGCCCCGCTGCGCTAAATCTCGGGCAGCATCCCTCTGCCTGACGGCCCGCATGGGACAAGCCGGCCACAAGGGCCGTTTTAATGGAATGGGCCATGCGTGCCACTACAATCCTTTGTAATGCACCATAACGCGCATTGACTATCATGGCCCGCCGTGCGGAATGTACCGCATGGTATATTAATGGTCAATTATTTCAAGCGGTAATGTACCACATTTGGAGCCGTGACAGTCAACGATTCCAGCCTGGTTCGTTGATTTTTTAATTTTATATCGAACCAGGTGAAAAAAGGGCATAAGAGGGGGTGGCACATTGCGGAGGGAGCTGAAGCCCCCTCTGCAATGTGGTCGGCACAGCCGACACCCCTGGACCGTTCGGAGCTGAAGCTCCGCCCGGCCCACCCCTCGCTAATCGCTCGGGGCTCTTTACTGCGACAACGCGTGTCACCCGGCGCTGACGCACCGAATGACACGGTTGTCTTGCCCCTTGCAGCGAGCTGCTGCGGGGTGCCCTGAAGCAGGAACGCCCCAGCGCTGAAGCCGCTGGGGGTTCCTGATATTTGTGTCCGGCTGGCGCCGGCCGTACTCCCTCCTGACATACGTCCCACATCCCGCCATGGCATAGAAATCCAGAACCGTTCGGGGGAAGCGTAACGCTTTGCTGGTCGCAAAGCGCAACAGAAAAAATAGGACAAAAACAGAGTATTGCGGATGCGAGGTTCATCGCATCCCCGCAAAATTGACGCTCCATTTTGGGGCTTGAGTTCTGCCCCCAATACAGTATACTATATCATAAACAGAAGCGAATATTGCCATTTTAGTTTGTGAAAGCAAGAAAGGAAGCGCCTATGGAAAAGCATTGTCGCAATGAGCAGATGGAACGGGAATTGCAAGAGAAAATCGACGCCTCGCTGGCGGCGCGCTATGGTGGGGCTGTCCCTGCCGACGTACAAGAGCGCGTCGCGGCGGAAATGCGGCACGTCATCGGCAACGGACACGGCACCCTGCTGGCTGCTGCTGCCAAGCTGGCGGAGTTCTCGACCGAGCGCGGCTATCCCGTGGGCATCCGTGGCCTGATCGGCAACCTGTACGTCGCCTATCTGCTGGGCATTGCGGCCGTCGATCCCCTGAAGCTGGGCCTGCCCTGGGAGGGCTGCCTGGGGCGAAACGGGAACCGTATGCCGGTAATCACCCTGAACATCGCTCCCGAGCTGCTGGAGGACATGACGGCGTACTTGGCGGAGATCCTTCCGTGGTACGACCCCGATGACGAGCAGCCGGCCATCAGGCTGTGCCCCCACCCGCTCATGGGCCTTGCTGGAGAAGCACGGCGGCAGGCCGGCACCCGCCCCCGGCATGAGGACATCTTTGACGAGGGCTTGGTTGCCAGGGCGTACCACGGGAACGTGTCCGGCGTACCCGTCTTGGGCGACCTGGATGGGTTCCAGGATTTCTCACGCGCGCTGGGGCCGAAAACCTTCCGGGATATGGTCAAGATCGTTGGCTTGTGCCTTGCCTCGGAGATCCGTTTCCAGGCGGAGCGTCTCTCCGGCCAGCCGGATACGTTCGCCAACTTGATTGGGACACGCGAGGACGTTTACGACCTTTGCGTACAGCACGGAATCGACGAGGGCAACGCGTTTGCCATCATGCAGCAGGTGTGCCGGGGCAGTTCCGGCAGGCTGACACAGGAATACAAGGACATGATCGGCAGGAACTCGGCGTTCTCCGGCCTGTTCCTGGACACGCTCGACAGCATCGGCTATCTGTACCCGCGCGGCCAGTGCGCCGACTATCTGTACTGGGCGCTGACGGTGCTGTGGTATCGGAAGTAAAGGCAAATCCATCGTAAAACGAATACGGAGCAAGAAGCGAGAGGTTCGCATTGTACCTCTCGCTTCTTTCGCGCCCAAAATCTAATAAAAGGAGGCTTTTACCATGCGCTTCACCCGCTTCACGCTCACACAGGACGGCCATGCCATCGGCGACTTCTCTGCCATGGAACTGGCCGTCGGCACGGCCAAGCAGCACGCCGCGGACACCGAAAAGCCCGTCACCGTCATGGCGCATACCGAAGGCGGCGGCTCTCAGGAGGCCATCTTCAACCCGGACGGCACTAACGACAAAATATGGAACATCGACAAGGGCCGGCCGCTGATCCCGTCCTTTGGGCAGGTCTATCTCAACCGGGGCGGCGGGGAATACCGCTGCATCAGCCGGACGCCGATGACCGGCACCACGTACTACAATGCGTCCGGTGGCTCCAGCAGCACCGCCGCCGTTTTCCAGAACGTCAAGAGCGGCTGGACGTTCACCGCCAAGGGCATCATCCAGTATATCGACGGAACCATCGAGTGGGACCACAGCAGCGACGGTCATTTTGCAGGCAAGAAGGAAGATCCCACATGGGCAGGACGGCGGCATGAATAGGGCGTACTATGGAATCCACACCTGATCGAAGGAGGGCCGGAGCATGAGCAAAAAATACACGTTCCCCGTCCCCGGGTGCGGGCAATGCCCGCACCATCAAAGGATGGGCAGCACCCTTTGCGAAACCCGGTACTGCGCCGGGTTCAAGCGGAGGAAGCCGAAGCGGTTCCGCAAGTCCGACCCCGCGTCCAAAGCCCCCAAGTGGTGCCCCAGGCGTATCACCCCGCCCGTCTGCCGCGTACATGGCTTCAAGGACGAGCAGTCCGCGTACATGGATCTCCTGCAGCGGGCGGAGTACCACGCAGGCCAGCTGGAAACCGTCGCCCCGCTCTCTTCTCACTACGTCCCCAGGACGGAGATCCCGCTGAGGATGACCGCGAAGCAGTTCTTCGATGCTACGCAGGAGGAGCCCTTGTTCCGCATCATGCCGAACGAGGTCTATGATGGGGAAATCATCGAGATTGACGACGGGCTGCAGCCCTACTATTTCTACATCCTCGACTATGCCACGGTGATCCCTCTGCCTTATTTCTGTTTTTCATCGTTGTAATCTACAAACCAGGAGGATTTCATGCGCAAGCTGACAAAACGCGACATTGAGAACATCATCGGGAGTACTGTCAAGGGATACTGCGTCGAGGCGGCGCGGATCAAGGGCGGACCGTTCATCGACAGCGACCATTACGGCTTCATCCTGGGCCGAAACGCCCAAGGCCACTACGTTACATGGCACTTCCATCTGCTGGACGACGAATCTGTCTCGGTGTACTGGGGCCACTACTTCATGGAGGACCGGGACGCCGCCGTCCGGGACTTCGATGCTCGGGGTTAGGATGCGCCAGACCGGATCGCCACCCAGGCGCTTTACGGACACTGAAATAGAAGCCGCTAACGACACGGATCTGCCGGAGCTGCTGTCCTCCCTGGGCTACCATGTCAAACGCGTCGGCCGCTACTACACTACCAGGGAAATGGACAGCCTGCGTATCAAAGACCGGCGCAGCTGGTGGCGCTACTCGGAATCCATCGGCGGCGATGCCATCGCCTTCGTCCAGCATTTCGAGGGCAAGACCTTCCAGGAGGCGGTGGACTTCCTGCTGGCCTGGAATGGCCGGAGCCGTGACCCTCCCGATTTCCCACCCATACAGAAAACGAGGCCGCCTCCCCCACGGGAGCGGCCTCCCTTCATGCTCCCGCCACCGAATGACGACAACGAGTGCGTCCGCGCCTACCTGCGCGGGCGGGGCATCGGCCCCGGCGTCATCGACGGCTTCATCCGCGCCGGGCTGCTCTATGAGGACGGGGAACACCATAACTGCGTATTTGTAGGCTACAGGGCCGGAAAAGCGGTTTTCGCCGCCAAGCGGGGGACGTGGGGGACGTTTCGGGGCGACGCGGCCGGCAGCGACAAGCGGATCGCGTTCCGTCTGCCCTGCGACCCCGGGCAGGATGATGTCCATGTATTTGAAGCCCCCATTGACTTGATGTCCTTCTGCACCCTGTACCCCAATATCACCAGCAACGCCGTGGCCCTCTGCGGCCTGTACGACGGCCCCCTGGAAACATATCTGGGCGAAAATCCGCACATCAGGCGGATCGTCCTCTGCCTGGACGCCGATAAACGGGGGTGCGAGGCCGCAGGGAGGCTCGGTACAAAATACCGGGCGCTCGGTTACAACGTGGAAACCTGCACCCCGCCGTCCGGGAAGGATTGGAACGAATATCTCAAAATCAAGGCACAGCCGTGAGCAATGAGGGCTAAAGGCACCTGTGTTTCATTTCCCGTTGGTGTCTTGAAGCGCAGCAGGAAGGAATGGTCATGACTATGAAAAAGCCGGAAGAAAAGCTCCATCTGGTAATGGACGAATCCGACGCGCCGTACAGCAGCGAAGAATACACCCCGACACTGGAAGATAAGCTGATTCTTGTCCGTCTTGCCAAAAAATACGGGCTGGAGTTTGAGCCTGGCAGTGAGTTCGACAAGCTCTCGCGGGCCATGGACAATCCCGGAAATAGACTTATGCCCCAGTTCAAACTGCCGGAGAAGTGCTTCGCCGCCCTGGAGGCCACCGGCGAGACCATCATCATACATCGGGGCGTCATGGGCTACACGCCCACGGGGCAGTACCCGGAGGGCATGAGCGGCCAGGAGGGTGCCGACGCGCTCAACGAGCAGATCGGCGTCACCAAGGCCCAGGCTGCCGCAATGCTGTTCGGCTCCATGTTCGGCTGGGCGTGTCCTGGCGCCGACCCCGCCAACTACGATGAGCAGGGCCAGCCGGTCAAGCGGAAGGAAGATCCTCATGGATAAGCTGACGCAGGCGGTCTCCGACATCATGGACACGCTGCCGGGCTATTACCGCCAGAAGGACGGCACGTTCTCTTACGAAATCTACGCCGACTACCGGGACGAGATGGACAACAAGACAGCCATCAGCATCTTGCAGTCCGACGACCCTATGTGCGCGTTCTGGGAGCAGATGGACGAATGGTATCAGGAGTACATCTGGACGCTGGAGGACGAGCTGGAGGCAGAAGTCCGCGGTAGACTGACCGCCGATGACGGCCCCTACCCAGAGGGCCTCTCCGACGAGCATGACGCCATGCTGCGCGATGTGCTCCTGGAGCTGGTCTGCTTCGAGCTGCCGGAGGGCCACTTCATGAAGCAGGAATTCCATGTGAATATCATGGTGGACACTGGGGACGGCAATTACGACTACACCCTCAACAGCGCTTACCCCTGCTGGTACGGCTCCTATGGCGATCCCATCGACCCCAAGGCCGGTATCGCGTGGCTGGCTAAGACCCAGGGCTACACCAAAGGCCGGCTGAAGAAGGCCCTCCAGAAAGGCGACATGGCCGATCCCCATAGCTTCCTGGAATCCATGCGGGTAGAGCTGGCAAACCTGCCCTCGACTATGTCCACGGTGACGTTCCTGGTGGAGCTGACCCTGGCGCAGTTGATCGAGCTGAACCGGCTTGTCCGCCTCCAGGACAGGAACGGACACTGCTACGACAACAGCATGAACCCAGACTGTGGGTACATCATCATCGACAAGGGCACCGAAACCGGGCTGTACGACCCATGGAGCGGCGGCGGGAGCTGCTTCGAGATACAGCTGGATCGCGACGTGAAGCTGCCCGTCAAGTACATCCGCTCCGCCCTGCCGGACGGCGGCGACGGCTATTCCGTCGGCTCCGTCTACGGGATGTGCGGCTCGGCTTGGAAGCGCGGCGGCATCAAGAGCATCCATGCGCCAGCGGAGCTGACAGCATGATTTACGGAACAACCCAACCCGCCCCGGAGGTCACGAGGGCAAAAGGAGGACGACGATGAATAAGGCACGCAGGGATAGTATCCGGCACCTTGCCAGCCAGCTGGAGGCACTGAGATCCGAGCTGGAGGACATCCAGAATGAGGAGGAGGAGTACCGGGACAACATCCCCGAGAACCTCCAGGGCTCCGAGCGGTATGAAAAGGCCGACGAAGCCTGCGATACCCTCAGCGAGGCGGTGGAAGGCTTGGAGGACATCATCACCAGCCTGAGCGAACTGGCGGAGGGGTAGAGCCGCCGCGCGGCTCCAAGGGTGGTTATAGATTCTCAGTTTTAACAGAAGGGAGTGCCGCAGGATGGCAGCGAAAGCCGATGCCTACCGCCAGATGGCGGATCACGCCACGGAGAACCTGACTGCCCAGGTCATGGATTGGGCCAAATTCCTGCTCATGGCGGGCAAATTCTACAAGTATGGATTTCTGGATCAGGTCATGATCCATACCCAGCGCCCCAACGCCACCGCCTGCGCCGAGTTCGACCTCTGGACCCAGCGTATGAACCGCCGCATCCGGCGCGGCTCCAAAGGGATCGCCCTGCTCCGTTACCGCGATGGCCGGGTATTCCTGCGGTATGTGTTCGACGTCGCCGACACGGAGCGCCAAGAGCACAGCCGCGACCCGGTGTCCTGGCGATACCGGGCAGAATATCAGAATGCTGTCACCTTCCGGCTGGCCGAGAGCTTCGGCGTACCCGGCAGCGAGGGTCTGGACAAGCAGCTGGTCACCCTGGCCGTCCATTTTGCGGACGATCATTGGCATGACTTCAAAGACCGTATCATGGTGTCGGTCCACGACAGCCTCCTTGACGAACTGGACGAGGACAGCGTCGCCCTTCGCTTCCGCAATGCCGTCACGGTCAGCCTGTCCTTCCTGCTCCTGGCCCGCTGCGGCTTCGACCTGGACAGCTACTTCACCCCGGAGGACTTCACCTGCATCGGCGAGTTCAACACCCGCGATACCGTCCTGGCCCTGGGCAACGCCGTCAGCGAAAGCGCCGGCGTGATCCTGCGGCAGGTCGAGTACGCCATCAAGCGGTACATACGCAATCCAAAGAAAGGGCAAATCCCTGAGAACACGGCGGCGGGCGATGAAAAGCCCGCCACCCCCTATATTTACGCCCCCAAAAAAGACTATCTCTTAAAAACATATACGCGCCCACGCCCCCAGTCAAGCTAGTGGATAGCGGATAAA